>CAIJLF010000001.1 GCA_903821415.1 uncultured bacterium
AACGAAATAAATAAATGTATTCTAGTATGTTCTAATTGTCATACAGAAATTCACGAAGGAATTATTAAAATATAATGAAATCTAACGAGAGAATCAAAGGGATGGTGTCTGGAGTGCTTCCTACGTTTAATCGTCCAGCATGGATGCACGAGCGCATTATAGACATGGTTACTCAAACATATCAGAACTGGGAATTGATTATCGTTGATGATGGTTCTAATCAAGAAACAAGAGATATGTTGGATAATTTTAAAAAGTCTTATGCGCAATTTGAAGATAGACTAAAAGTTATTCACCTTCCCAAAAATTCTAGATGCGTGTCAATTCCTAGAGCCGTAGGAATCTGCGCTTCTCGCGGAGAATTTATTGCCCCATTAGATGACGATGTTCAAAGCGTAGAAAACAAATTTGAAATATTGGTCAATGCTTTAGATAACAATCCCAATGCAGTTTTGGCCTATGGAGATAGGATAGACCATTGGACAATCACTGGATTTCAAAAGAGAGTTTCGACACCAGACTGGAATCCCTTAACTGGATGGGGAGTTGATAATGGTCAATTTGTCTATCGAGCAAGCGTATTTGACACGATACCCATTCGTTTCCCAAAACGAGGGTGCGATTGGGAGTTCGCCAAACAGGTCAAACCATTGGGCAATTTTATTTATTTACCACAGGATGTTTGCGTCTATTTTTGGCACGGTTCTAACCGTTCGTTAAACGAAGCTACAAAAAATATTGAGATTTTTCCCCAAGATTTCAAAGAATTTTTCAATTCCGACTTTAAGATTGAATATAATTGAGTTTCATTTGTCTAATCCTTAGACACTATGAATAATATTGCCGTTATCACTGGCGCAAATGGAATGGACGCTAAGACCCTTACGCATTTTCTTTTAAAAAAGGGATATAAAGTTATTTTAACATATCGAAGAAACACCTACTTTGATGTAGCAAAATTTAGTGCAATCTTTACCGAAGATTTAAAAAATAACCCACAGTCAGAACTATATTTTGATGTGTGCGATATTTCTTGCCAAAATAGCGTCAAAGAATGCATCAAGTCTGTTTTAAAAAATCATTCACGCATTGACGAATTTTATCACCTTGCCGCTGATTCTCATGTTGGCGAATCCTTCAAGCATAAGGATGGTGTAATGTTAATCAATGGGCAGAGTCATTATTATTTTCTTGAATCTTTAAGGATGCTAAGTCCAAGAACAAGATATTATGGAGCGATGACTTCTGAACTGATTGGTGGACACTCTGGAATCTATAATGAAGAGCATCAATGGCATCCTCGTTCTCCATACGCGATTGCAAAAGAAGCTGGCGCACGATGGATAGATTTCTACAAAGAATCTACCGACATTAATGCATTTGCCTGTTATGGCATCTTAGGTAATCACTCAAATTATTATCGAAGTAAGGATTTCGTCATTAGAAAAATCACGAATGCAGCAGCAAGAATCGCACTAGGAAAACAGAGCGAACTAAGACTAGCACAATTGGAATGGGCTAGAGACGAACACTGGTCTGATTTCGGATGCGAAATCATGTGGAAGATGTTGCAATTAGATAAACCTCAAAACTTTGTCATTGGTAATGGACAAACTCATTGGGGCAAAGAATATGTTGAGTTGGCATTCAATCACTTTAATTTGGATTGGAATAGGTTCGTTGTTTTTGATACTTCACTTATCAGACCGAATGAAGTAGTCAAACTAGAAGCCGATTCTACTAAAGCTCAAAAAATCTTGGGCTGGATACCTAACCGAATGCCCTTTAAAGACCATATTGATTTGATGTGCGAATACGACTACCAGCTAGAAGCTGGTCAAACTCCAACTAGAAAAGATGTATTTTCCATTTATTAACGAAGAAGTCGGTAAGAAGATAAAGAAGCCCCGCAAGCTTAGTGACACTCAAAGAATTATTTCCAAGTTTGTCTCTAGCAATCTTGGCTATCGCGACAAATCTTTTTGGGGACGAGAAGGCAAGATAACTAAAAATCTCATTCTTGAGTATGGGATAGATTTCTTTAACTGGTTGGATTTACCTGATAATAAGCAAGTTGGCTCGATGTTGTGGTTCGTAGCTCCAGAAGGCAAGGTTTATCTTAAAATAAAGTTCTTTGATTTTAAAAAGACAGCAGAAAATTTGTTTGAAAAACAACAAGAAATTGTCCTCTCTGAAGCTAAAATAGGAGAAGACATTAAGACCGTCCGAAACAAACCAAAATCATTAAAAGATTTTTTAAATTTATATGGCAAAAAAAACTGAAACAGCAGAAACTAAAAGTGATGATTCCCAATTGTCTAAAAACACATTGGGAGCTATTTTAAAAGGTGCTAATACAAAGGATATTACCACTCACTTTAACGACTTTAACGTAGAACCTGTAAACATTAGT
>CAIJLF010000002.1 GCA_903821415.1 uncultured bacterium
AAAATAAAGAAAATAAAAAACAGTGGAATCTCCACTGTTTTTTATTTTCTTTTATGTCTTCCATTTTTATCAAGAGGATCGTCAACTGTGATTTCAGAATCTGGAGCTGTTTTCCTGTCCATTTTTAGATGTGTTATATACTTTCTCTCAACTATATAGCTTCCAAGGAATTTCTTGAATTCATCCATTCTAGGTTCTTCGCTTATTTCTACAAAGTGTTCAAAAGGCTTACTCTCAGGTGTAAACTCATGATGCCCCCTTATCTCTCCATCCTTGAAAACACGGATATGGTACTGACTATCGAAGTTCTCAAGCTTGCGCCAGGAAAGAACTTGACCATTGTCTTTCCATGCTACGAAATGGTTACCGAAACCCCATTCTGTATGAAGATGCTTTTCTAGCTCTTCTAGAGTTCTACCAGGGGCAAGCCACCCTATATGATAAGGCTGACGTCCCTTTTCATGCCATACCAAATGCCACTTCAAAAAATGTTTTTGAACCCATGGAAAATATTTATAAAGATGCTTCCAAATATTTTTCTTTATTCTTTGTCCCCTTGTTAGATTATTTTTGTCCATGAATATTATTTACACCTGCTATTACTGTATTTTCTATCATCGAATCAGCAACATAACTCTCTAACTTCTTTGACATATTATAAAAGATTGCAATGTTAGCAATAATAACAAAAGCTACTATAAACCATATACTCCCAAACTGTGGTTTCATATATCCATATTATACCTTAAATAATTTTTAAACAAAATAAATGACTCGGTCTGTATTAACAGTCCGAACCATATTATTTATCATTTTTAGTTAGATCGAAGCATTACTCTTCGATTAGAGCATCTTCTTGAGAGACCTCCTCTTTTTCATCTTCTTCAACATTGATTGGGGAATTCTGGTTTTCACTGTAAGCGAAATCGTTAAGTTCTTTTGAGGAATAGTGATCCCTCTTCTTTGACATTTTCATCTTTTTTCTTTTTAAAATTAAAATAA
This sequence comes from uncultured bacterium, assembly GCA_903821415.1. GTDB lineage: Bacteria > Patescibacteriota > Minisyncoccia > Phycocordibacterales > UBA9973 > UBA8515. The sequence goes on from CAIJLF010000002.1 coordinate 1,003, forward strand.
TTTAATCAACCTTTCATCTCAATACACATTGAGGCGTGTGGTACAGCAATGAGCCGTTCTTTTGGAATTAAAGTTTTAGTGGCTTGGCAAATACCGTACGTTTTGTTCTCAATACGAACCATGGCCGCTTCAAGATAAGAAATGAATTTCGTTAGACGTGAGATTGTATTGTCCCTGTCTGTTTTTGATGATGTCCCAGAGGATTCTTCATCAATTGCTTTAAAGACGGGAGCAGTATCGTCTGTCCCATTTTCATTCATTACTGAATTTTTTGCTTCCGCCAAATCATAGCGAGCTTTTTTAAGCTTGCCGATAATGACTACCTTAAAGCATTCCAGGTCTTCGTCTGAATAACGGACGGAATCCTTACCTTCTACTGCTGATAAAATATTTTTCCCCATATCAAAAAATTTTAAAAGCAATATCTGAATTGATATTGCTAACATAACTTGCAGAAATATTATACCTTTTAAAAGTTTTTGTCAAAAAAAAAGAGTAAGGTCTTGCCTTACTCATTTTTCTTCTATTTTATAAATTTAAAAAGATATCCAGTGTCCTAAAAATGCCACGAACAACAACGCAGCGAGCATTCCTAAGATATACTGATACTTAGATAACAAAGCTATAGCTACAACAATAATGATAACCTTAAACCAACCAAGTAAAAGGACTGAAGCCCAAATAGTTTGTATAAATGTTTGTATTGTTTCCATGTTCTTATTGTATCTTAAAATATAATTTTTTGAAACTATTTCAACGCACTCTTTCCTGGAAATACTGCTTTTACACCTAGTGACTCTTCTATGCGAAGTAGCTCATTGTACTTTGCAACTCTCTCACTTCGGCAAAGTGAACCTGTCTTTATCTGTCCTGTTCCTAGTCCCACTACAAAGTCTGCAATAGTGGCGTCTTCTGTCTCCCCTGATCGATGTGAAACCACAGCTGTAAATCCTGCTTTCTTTGCCATATGTATAGCATCGATAGTCTCAGAGACTGTTCCTATTTGATTTAATTTTATCAAAATAGAATTGGCAGCTTTCTTCTCTATGCCTTGTTCCAGTCTCTTTATGTTTGTAACAAATAAATCATCTCCAACTATTTGTATTTTCTTTCCAAGCTTTTTAGTCATCAAAGCCCATCCTGACCAGTCGTCTTCAGCAAGTCCATCTTCAATAGAAACTATAGGATACTTTGATACCCATTCTTCATAGAACGCCACCATCTCTTCACTTGTAAGACTTCTATTCTCTGTAGCTAGACCATAAAGGCCGTCTTTATATATCTCACTTGCTGCGGCGTCAATAGCAATACTTATATCCTTACCTGGAGTATACCCAGCTCTCTTTATAGCTTCTAATATTATCTCTATAGCGGCTTCATTTGAAGGAAGTGATGGTGCGTATCCACCTTCGTCTCCAACCGAAGTATTCAGCTTTCTTTCTTTAAGTATTTTCTTTAATTCATGGAAAACTTCAGTACCCCACTGTAATGCTTGCTTAAAAGTCTTTGCTCCTGTAGGCATTATCATAAATTCTTGAAGGTCTGTTGAGTTCTCGGCATGGCTTCCTCCATTTAGAATGTTCATCATAGGTACTGGAAGTCTTATCTCCTTATTCTTTGATATGTCTTTAAAATATTTCCATAGAGGCTTCTTCTCAGATATAGCCATTGCTTTTGCAAATGCTATAGAGACTCCTAAGATGGCGTTAGCTCCTAGCTTGCCCTTATTCTCGGTTCCGTCAAGCTCTATCATAGCTAAGTCTAAAGTTTTCTGACTCCAAACTTTGCCTTTTAATTTCTTTTGAATATCTTCGTTTACATTCTTGACAGCATTTAAAACTCCCTTTCCTCCATATCTTTTCTTATCTCCATCTCGAAGTTCTACTGCTTCATGACTACCTGTCGAAGCACCACTCGGTACTCCTGCCCTACCCATTGATCCATCGGCTAATATTAAATCTACTTCTACGGTAGGGTTGCCTCTTGAATCTAATATCTCACGTCCAATAATTTTTGAAATTTTTATATTTGACATATTTTTTATAAATTAATTATTAATAATGCGGAGCCAGCTGGATTCGAACCAGCGGGGGAAATTACTCCCCGCCTCTTTAGCAAAGAGGTAGATTAAACCACTCTCCCATGGCTCCTTACTCAGTATAAAATAACATATTTTATAGTCTTTCCCAAATAAGAGGATATTTTGAAAATAGATTAAATATGCTAAGATAATCAAAGTAAATCACAAGGAGGCGTGGATATGAAATATAAACTACTTTATATTTCATCCGTTCAGATATTTTATCTGAAAAGCTATATGCTTCAAGCATAGCTTTAGGGAAGGGCCCGAGAGGGCACGAAGACATGACGACGAGTGAAACGAGGAGGCGTGGATGAGTGGTTTAAATCAACAGTTTACTAAACTGTCGAACCTTTACCGGTTCCGTGAGTTCGAATCTCACCGCCTCCGCAGAGTCGTGATAGCACGAGATACGTTGCTTATTTTTTTGATGTTGTAAAAATGATACAATATTAATATATGGAAAATAGAATATATGGCAAAGAAAGAATAGGCCCAACAGCATGGATAACTGCATGCTATAGAACATTTTCGGA
>CAIJLF010000003.1 GCA_903821415.1 uncultured bacterium
AAACTATTTGTATTTTAAACCAAATTTTTCATGGGCTAAACAGGTGATTCCTATGGCTATAGCGTCTAATTCATCGTCTGAATTTGTCTCAGTATTCATATCTATAAGTTTAGGCACCATAGACATAACTGCCTCTTTATTGGACTTACCGTAGCCTGTAACAGCAATTTTGATTTGAGGGGGAGTGTATTCAAATATAGATAGATTGTTCCTCGAAGCACTATAAATAATAACTCCTCTAGCCTCCGAGACACCCATAACGGTTTTTTGATTTGTTGTAAAATAAAGTTTTTCTATAGAAAGAGCTTCAGGCTTATATTTCTTAATAACCCTTTCCACTTCTTCGCCTATTAAGGTTAATCTTTTATGAAAGGGGATTTTGGCTGAAGTTTTAAAACAAGAAGAATAAACCAAAGTATGTTTTGGTGTAAAAGTTTTATCCAAAATAGCTATTCCGATTCTTTCAAACCCTGGGTCTATTGCTAAAATTCGCATTTGTATAAATTTTTTTCATCAAAATAGCTCTTCTCAGAGAGCACGGATATTTTCTTGCTAGAAAATTCCTCGTGCTCGGCTCGACAGCCTCCCAAGTCTCTCTGATAAGACTATTTTGATTAAAAAAATTAATTCTAATTATTAATAAAATCAAAACCTAAATGTTCATAACCTTTTTTTGTGACAGTTCTTCCTCTGGCTGTTCTTTCAAGCAGACCAAGCTGTATCAAGTATGGCTCTATGACTTCTTCTATTGTAGCCTCTTCTTCACTTGAGGCAGCTGCAATAGTCTTAAGACCAACTGGACCACCATTGAACTTATTTATAATTATCTCAAGTACCCTTCTGTCTGAAGAAGTAAGGCCTATCTCATCTATCTCAAGTAACGCCAATGCACTTTTTACGGCACCTTTAGAAAGAGGAAGTTTGTGTACTTGAGCATAATCCCTACATCTCTTTAAAAAGTAATTGGCAGTACGGGGAGTGAAGCGAGCTCTCTTCGCTATTTCATCTAATGCTTCATCTTCGAGTTCTACTCCTAATATTTTTGCAGAACGAGAAAGAATTTTTTTGATTTCGTCGTGGGTATAGAATTCAAGTCTGAAAACCCCACCCGAGAACCTAGAACGAAGGGGAGAGGACAAAAGTGCTATACGAGTAGTAGCCGCGATAAGAGTAAATGGTGGGAGTTCAAGTTGGATGGTTCTAGCTGAAGGACCTTTACCTATAATTATATCCAACACTCCTGACTCCATAGCTGGGTATAATATTTCTTCTACCATTTTATTTAGTCTGTGAATCTCATCTATAAATACAATATCCCCAGGTGCTAAATTGGTAAGAATAGAAGCAAGATCGCCCACCTTTTCAATAGCAGGCCCTGAGGTTATCTTTATCTGCCTTCGTGTCTCTTTGGCTATCAGATGTGCTAATGTTGTTTTTCCTAATCCTGGGGGTCCATAGAAAAGTATGTGCTCAGCAGGGTGGGAGCGCTCTTCGGCTGCAGTAAGGAGTATCTTAAGGTTGGCTTTTATGTTTTCCTGACCTATATATTCTTCCCATATACCAGGACGGAGTGTCTGGTCTAAGAAACCTTCATCCTTACTGGGTGTTGAGGGTTCTCCACGAACATTTTTTGTTATAGTATCTTTACTTGACATTATATTCTTAATATGCTATACTCTTTTCAGAAGTTTGATATACATTAATTATAGCATTTTTGTGAAGAGGACATAAATCTCTAAGCAATCGGCCCCGTGCTCTATATATGTGCATAGGACGTCTTGGTTTATATTTATATTTACTGTGACTATCCTGTAATCTTATATTACTTTGTCAGCGCATGCTCCCAAAGGATTGTTTAGAGATTTATGTTTTTTTCTTTATTATCCCCACACCCATATTTTTATCATCTTGTTTTAATAAAACACCCATCAATTAAGAAGGGTGTTTTATTTTTTTAGTTCTTTCTAAATTTATGATATCAACAAGATTAAAACAATAAAAATATAGGTGTGGGGATTATTCTTCGTAGAAGTCTACAACACTAGCTACTTCATCATAAGAGGTGATACCTTTTAGTATCTTTACAAGACCATCTTCTTGCATACTGAGTGATGTCTGGTGTTTAGCTGCTTCTTTGATTTCTCTTTCACTTGGGTTTGTGACTATTATATCTTCTATTTTTGCGTCATTATAAATAGCTTCGAATATTCCTATCTGGCCGTGGAATCCGGTACTGTTACATTCGAGACATCCAACCGGTTCATATAATTTAAATGGATTTACTAGATCTACTCCATACTCAGCAAAATTCTTATTATAAGATTTAGCTTTTGCTATCATAGAATTAAATAAAGATAATTCTTCTTCTTTAACAGATCTTTCTTTTTTACAATACTTACAAAGTGTTCTAACTAAACGTTGAGCGATAGCAAGCGAAAGCGCAGAAACTAAAATTTTAGGATTAACTTCTAGGTCTATAAGGCGGGGGATAACACCAGCGGCATTGTTGGTGTGAAGAGTCGAGAAGACCAAGTGACCAGTAAGAGCAGATTCAACAGCAATCTTTGCAGTTTCACTATCTCGGATTTCTCCTACCATTATAACATCTGGGTCTTGACGAAGGGCTGAACGTAAACCCTCAAGGAAAGTATAACCTTTCTCAGTATCTGTTTGAGTTTGGGTTATTCCTGGTAGGTGGTATTCAATAGGATCTTCAATGGTAATAATTTTAATTTCAGTTGAATATATTTTCTGTAAGAAAGAATAAAGGGTTGTCGTTTTACCAGAGCCGGTAGGTCCCGTAAGGAGTATCATACCGTTTGGCTTCTTTATCTCTTTCATAAAGACTTCGTATAATTTTGGTTCAACACCCATATCCTCGAGTTTGTGTCTTATGGATTTAGGGTTAAGAATACGCATAACAATAGACTCTCCATATGCACCTGGTATAAGAGAAACACGAAGGGAAATCTCGTCTTGGTCTAAGAAGATACTGAATCTCCCATCCTGAGCGATAGAATTTGCTGTAATTTTAAGGCCGGAGATAAGTTTTATTCTAGAGTTTATAAACTTATGAGCCGAAGGAGGTATCTCCATAACCTCATGAAGTATTCCATCTAAACGAAAACGTAAACGAACGGTATTTTCTTCTGGCTCAAAGTGAAGGTCGGATGCATTGATAGCCACAGCTCCTGCTATCGCAATCTCAAGGATGTGAGAAGTAGTATGGACGTTTTCTTTTTCTGCATCTACAACAGCTTTCTTAATATCTTCAATATTTTTAATGTTGGCCATTATTTTTTTTAAAGATTCACCAGAAATAGAGATACTTCCAAGCTTTGACTCTGATGCAAAAGATATCTCTTTATATCTTTCCCATGCTTTCTCTAGGCTAGCAAGAGATGCCATATAAAAATGGGGAATATATTCACGATCTGTAAAATATTTACGTAGATTTTCTAATTTATCTGGCTGTGGTGAGCGCACAGCTACATGGATGTCCTTTCCTAATAATTTAAAAGGAGCGACTTCATCTGTCCTCGCATCATTTTCTTCAATAGTTCTTAACGCATCATTTTCTATAGATATGACAGAAAGATGAACAGGAGGTACTCCATAATGCGCTTGGGCCAATGTGTCCACAAGTTCCTCTTCTTCTTGCCTTCTTAAATCTAAAAAATTTTTATTTTGTTTATCGTCGTCAAATATGAGTGACATCCCGTTAGAAGCAGGTCGCGGTCATTTTATAATGACTCTCGCACTACTTGTATTAATTAAATAATATTTATTTTCACAACCTCCCTGCTTTTATTGCGACCGCGGCTTCTAACGGGAGGACATATCCTTGTATTATAGCCTAAAAATAAAGAATATTTACCCTTGACAAATTATGTAAAAGATGCTTTTATGTAGAAAATGTCAGGTTTAAAATGTTTTACTTGTTTCTCATCGATGGGATATAAATAAAACATTTTAAACCCTTAAAAAACAAAAAAGATGAAAAAAAGAAAAAAAAGTAGATTTTTTGTAGTAATTTCAATTATGGTTTTATTTATTATATTTGTTGGCTGTAGATCAGCCAAAACTATTATAAAACCACAGCCTCAACAGGTGCAGCAACTAGAGCAAAAGAAACCAGAGCTCTGGATGCAAGACACTTACCCCGCGATTGAAAAGAATGACCCTATCACGTTTTTCAATGAATTCGAAATAAACGTGACGGCGGAAATTCCAAAAACCGTTATTATGTTTAAAGATGGTGCTACTTATAAGATAGACAGTTCAACTGTCGTATCTTACACAATTCCCGTAATGACCCCAGGTGTTTTAATTGAGGCAAGAAGAGAGAAGGGACAATTGGTTGAAATCATAGTTTCGTTTGATGAAACAGATCAAAATTACAATTGTTCATTTAGAGTAATGCCGAATAAGACATTTACTATGAATGCCAACAAAAAAATTACCTACGAGATGAAGGATTATAACGTAAGGGCTACCATAAAAGGTGATGGAAGTGGTTTGAATCACTTGTTGTCGAACTTTTATACGCAAAAAAGCCAAGTCCCTGTCACAGGATCTGCTGCAGGCAGAAATGCTACAGGCACAAAAATCATCTCAAAATAGTAAAAGACAAAAAGTCTAATACTATAAAAGAAAAAATTCCCTGATCTTAAAAACAGGGAATTTTTTGTTATCTAAGCAAGAAAATTAGAAGTTTTTTTAGGAAAAAGTCAAATATTATAGGGTCTTGACAGGGTTGACATTTGTAGTCAAATATGCTATCATACTAGCAAATGTCATAAGTTTAGATGTTTTACTTGTCTCTCAAATTTTGGGTGATAAATAAAACATTTAAACTTAAAAACAATTATATTATGAAGAAAGCGTTAGTAATTTTGATATTAACCATCATAGGTTTGGTATCAAAAGGGCAAACTGGACCCGTATTCCAGTACAATCATCCGTCAAAGCAAACCATTTATGGTTTAGCTACAGCTGAAACATTGGAAGGTTACGCATATAGGGCGTATCTAGTTGAGGCTATAAATATAGGATTAAGAGATACCACTTTACGGGTCTCTATGTCCAACATAGATGATGTTTTCAATCATTTGTATTTAGAGGAATTTTACCTTTTAGAAGGGGAGTATTCGAATTCAGGATACAATCCTACCAAAGGTAAAATGGTCCCTGGTGTTGGTCATGCTTGGACAGGATTCGGATGGGTGTTTAGATATGGATCCTTTTCTATTAGGTTGATAAAAGGAGATTGTGGAAACATTCTCAAAACACCAACCTTGAGGAAAATTATTACTCCTCAAATAGTAGTATCTCCACCGCCTCCAATTCAGAAAGATGTTCCTAATAATTTTTCTTTACCACAAGATAATGGTGGAAAGATTACTACTCCAGATCCAAAACCTTGGACCTATGAGCAACCTAAAAAAGAGAAGAAGAAATTCTTCCAGCGTTTAGGGGTAAAGATTGGTTGTGTCACTATTGGTATTGCAGGAGTAGGAGGTATCCTATACGCTATCCTTCATAAAGGACCTGAATCTCCACATGGGACAATGTCCGGAGGTAGGCCATACACACCACCAACACCAGTAATTCCCGGCGATGGGAGTGGTGGTAGAGGTAACTGAATAATTTGTACCTTAATTAAAAATTTAGATAAGGGTTTATTTAAAACCCTTATCTACTTTCTTAAGTCTTTAACTTGTCGAAAGGTTGAAGGTTTAAAATTGTAAATTAAATTTTTAATAATAAAAAATGAAAAACTATATGAAAAAAATAATAGTCGGAATATTAACTTTTGTTTTCCTTTTTACAGGAGTACAGAGTGTTTTTGCTTCAGGTCCATTCAACGGACAGTCAGGGGATTGTAATCCCGGTATAGGTATAGGAGTCTACCCAACCAATATCCAAAAGGATAGTTATGGTTGTTGGTCTGCGACCTCTATTACTGCTAATCCAGGAGATACTATAAATATAGCAATGTATTATCATAATAATACAAATACTACCCTTACTAATGTTAGTGGTTCTATTGTTAAATCCTCTTCAGGTCCTGCAACCTCATACACTTTTACAGGTAGAATGAATTCAGATCAAGGTAGTACAACAGTAGGAACAGTATCATTAAATCTTCCTAGTTCTCAGACTCTCACATATAGTTCTACTCATTGGATGAAAAATGCAGCAGCTGTTCAAGCTGATGTAGATACTTCCGTTTTCTATAATGATGGAGGACAAATTAGTATTGGCTCTGTACCTGCCGGATGGAGTGACTACGGAGAATTTTTAGTTGTATATAAAGTTTCAAATACTGTAGCCCCACAACTTTGCCAAGATA
>CAIJLF010000004.1 GCA_903821415.1 uncultured bacterium
TAACATTAGCTACACTACCAGCAACTGCATTTCCACCAAATAGTGTACTGATAGAAGCTGCTATTGTACTTCCAGTATAAGCATTAGATGTATTGATAACGTTACAAGTTGGATTAACTTTGTTGATTACGAAGTTACCAGTTAATCCAGGGGTTAATGAATAGTTTCCATTTGCAGAACAAGTTACTGTTGTTGAATAAGTTCCGGCATTTGTACCACTACCACCTGCTGTAATTGAAGGAGTTCCTCCTCCAGTACAAGTTACACTTGCTGTTTGTAATGATCCATTGTAATTGGTAGGAGTATTGGTGATCGTAATACCGGGAGCAGGGATTGGGGTAATACTAAAACTTCCGGTCGTCAATGAAGATGTTGCTGCATAGTTTCCAGCTACAGGACAAGTTATTCCTGATCCTGAATATGATCCAACATTAGTACCACTTACTACTGAAGATGGTGAAGCAGTTCCTCCTCCAGTACATGTTATTGTCCTTGATATCAACGATCCAGTATATGGAGTTGAAGTTGTGACTATAGAAGCTGTTTGAGAACCAGGATTAATAGTGATAGTAGTTGTCGCTGAAGTTGCAGCTGAATAAGTTGCATCGGCTGCTATAGTCACAGTTCCGGTACATGTTCCCGCAGCTGAGAATGTAACAGCTCCTGCTGAAGAGATAGAACATCCGGCTGTTCCTGCTGAAACCAGTGCATATGTTCTAGCCCCTGTACCAGAATAACCCGAAGCAGAAAGATTAAACCCAGTCGGGAAAGCACCAGTAGTACCAGTAAGATTTATAGTTTGAGGAGTTGAATTCTGAGTCCATTTTCCATACACTGTGACAGGAGCAGAAACAGCAGTTGAAGCTGTAAAAGCGGTACCTGAACCATCGGCAGCTGTATTCCACCCATTAAAAGTATATCCTGTTTTTGAAGGATTTGTTGGTAGTGAAACAACTGTATCAGCACAGTTAACAGTTTGAGAAGTAGGACTAGAATTTGTTGCACCAGTTAAATTTGCATTATAAGTGACATCACAGGTTACTATTACTACCACGTCACTAGCGTAAACCGTATTACTAAAAAATCCTAAAGAGAAAAAAGTTAGGAATATAAATAGTAATATTTTTGTGAATTTCATTATGTAAAGATTAATTAATAAAAAAAATAATGAGTGATGTATTTTATCCTAATAATTATACCATATAAAATTTAAAAATGAACAAAAAAAACACCACTGACTGTATAAATACAAATCAGTGGGTTCCTTTATTTAGAATGCACTACTTAAAGTAACATATATTATGAGCACAGCAAAACTTGCTATTACTTTCTCTCTAGTGTTTGTCTGAAATGCTTTGAAATTCCATCAGAGTCAATATAGCTTGGTTGATCTTCTACAAATTTTTTATCTGTCAGCTCTATAATTATACATATTTCGCCATCAGCTAAAATAATCTTATTTTCATCGATAGACCATGTACCATTACCAATTAACTTGTTAGTATCTTTATTGTATACTTCTATATTACCATTAGGATAATAATAATAACTATCAGTTAGCATTGCTGGGTTTTGAGCCAACAAAAGACTATCTAGAAAATTATTATGATCGTCATAACGTGATATATTCGTAAGATGCCAAGGAGTAGGTAAAGTACCAGAACCTGAGCCTTTAGTTAAAGACAAAATATACTTTGATATAAAGCTTACTTCAATAGTCCGATTGGATAAGATGCTTTCAAACTGATAAGTATTTGCTACAGGTTGCTCTGTATTATCTACTTTCAATTTACTAACTGCATAACCATCATCAGGAGTTATTGTATAGAGTGGCCTATCATTAGCTTTTACACTAAGGATTCCACTGGGGGAGATTTTACCATGAGCTCCGGCTGAAGCAACAATGCTAAAATTTTTTTCTACCAGTAAATCTGGCAATAATCCCTTATTACATCTTATTAATAAAACAAGACATAGGATTACTAAAACTAGGGTTTTAATCGCTGTTTTCATATGTATGTTTTTAAGTTTCATTTTTGTTTCATACTAATAATAAGACAGTTTTAAGATAAAGTCAAATTATTAAGGTGTATAACTATTATAACTTAAACTTAAAATACCCATTGCTGGGTAGTTTAAGAGAGTAATAATTAGATAGGGAGGCAAGTTACGGAGAAGGTAGTGGTCCTAGTAAGGTTATTAATTGTTACATTTCCTTGGTATGAACCATTTGAAACACCACTGCTTCCACAAGAAGAACTACCATTATATGTACAAGTACAAGATGTTGCACTCGAAGACATCCATTTAATCATAGGCGAACCATTATAAGGAATACTAATACTGCCAGCCACCCCATTTGCATAAGCTGTCACAGTAGCAGGATCATATACTGTATAAGGAAAATTACCACTAAAACCATATAGCATTGTACCAACACTATTACCGGCAGAGAACTGTATAGAATAACCATACGTTGAGGATGACCCTACATTAAAACTTTTAGAACCCCACCCAGAACCAAGACTGGAATTAAAATTTAAAATGGTCTGAGTTGAACTGTCCTTGTTATTATAAGCTGATACCCCTCCCACACCCATACAAGTATCAACACTATAGTCAGCATAAGCAGAAATATTAGTATTAGCACGAAAGGTTGAACCACCACCAGTGCCACCACTAATAGAAACTGAACCACTTATATGACAACCTGAAGACATATCATTAATAGTATAAGTCTCTGCATGGATCGAATGGGTAGGTATAAATAACAAAGATGTTATAAGCAAAAAAAATGGAAGTATGATATTTATATTTGTATCACCAGAATTGCTCTCAATATTATTAGCAGGGTCAGTCTTTAAGAACTTTTTTCTTTTTACATAAATAATTGATGCAATAATTACTATTGATATAAATATATATACTATATTTAACTTTGAATTTTGATTTTGTTTAACACTCATAGTATTCATTTTAAGACTCTTTTGATCAAAAATATTACCTGAATCATCTTTTAATGTTATAAGCACTTGGGGATTAAAACATGTTTTAGTTATAGATATGGGAA
>CAIJLF010000005.1 GCA_903821415.1 uncultured bacterium
TTCACCATTTAAGTATTTTTCAAAACTTTCTAAATTTTGACCAGAAATAAAGGCAACTTCTATCCCAGCCTTTTCTGCCAAATCTGAAGCTATTGGATCAAAAGGGGTGTTGGATCCTGGCTTCCAGACAGACGAAATAAAAGTACGATAAGTAGGCCAGTCTAAATTTTCAAACTTTTTAGCATTATTATTCGTCTTTGGATCACAATCATAAACATAATCAATATTTGAAAGATTTATAATCTTCTTAGAACCAAGTTCGTTCGCAACTAAGACAGCATCTGTGTCTGTCGAACATCCAGGCTTCCAACCTGCGCCAATAATAATACTTTCATTTACACCTTTCACCATGTCCGGGTCTGAAATAACTTGATTATAAGCATTAAATCCAAAAGATAACCTTAATAATTGTGCGTTTAATTGTGTTGAGTAAATCCCTATCCAGTCGAGATCTTCTGACTTTGCTTCAATAACTTGATTCAGAGTTTCTTGATAACGACGACAAGTCTTACCTCCTCCAACAATAATTACAAATTTCTTACCTTTCTCTTCCCAGTTTAAAATAATATCCTTAAAAGCAAGTATAAATTTAGGATCAGGCATGTCAGGTACAACCATCGCTCCTCCTAATGATATAATTATTGTTTCTTTATCTTGCATACTATATTAAATGTGTTTTTAGTTTGTTAATAATTTCTTCGTGAACTTCTTCTATCTTTTGATCTCCATTTATAGTGAAGATAGTGTAGCCTTCTTTATCTTTAAAATAATTCATCGACGGTATAACATTATTTACATATTCATCGAAACGGTTAGCTATCCCCTCGTCAGTATCATCAGTTCTTCCTCTTAGCTTCATTCTTTTCACTGCCTCTTCTTTCCCTAATTCGATATAAATTATTTTAATATCATCTCTACCATAAAACTTCATTATGCTTTCAAATGATTCTGACTGGTTTATAGTTCTTGGATATCCATCTGTAATCAAGGTGGTACTTTCCTTCATTTCATTTATCATCCGATTCATAAGCAAACCAGTAGTAAGTGAGTCTGGCTGTAAGAATCCTTTCTCTATGGTCGTCTTAACTTTTGAAGCTGTGAAATTATCGCGCTCTAACAAATTTCTAAATTCGATACCTGTTGAGATAAATAATGCATCATCTGTTATGCCTTTTTCTTTTAAATAATTTAGAAGAAGAACAACTTGAGTCCCCTTGCCAGAGCCTACTATCCCATAAAATATAAATGTTTGTGGTTTTTTTATCATCCCGAATAAAATTTATTATTAAATAATCACTAACTTGACCTTATATGTCCTATTTAAAATTTATCTCAAAATTTAATTTGCTAAAATTTTTGACGGGACACGTATCTCTCTATTATATACTAAATCATTTAAACATAAAAAAAGACCCAAATGATTAGGTCTTTTTTAATATTCTCTCATCGACAGTTGTGCTTCAATCTTTTTAATCAAATCCAGAACAACAGAAACTACTATCAACAATGCTGTACCTCCGATTGCAAAAGCTGTTATTCCTGTAATCGCTTTCATTATGAGAGGTAAAACGGCAATAGCTCCTAGGAATACGGCTCCGATGGTAGTAATGCGTGTAAGAATCTTTTCTATATAATCACGAGTAGCAGGACCTGGACGAATTCCAGGCACAAATGCTCCATTCTTCTGAAGATTCTCTGCTAGCTGGTTTGGATCAAATGTAACTGCTGTATAGAAGTATGTAAACAAGAATACAAATATAAAGTAACAAAGTGAATACAACCAAGTATTAGCTACAAACCATAGTAATCCACTTGATATAGAAAGTAGTATATGATTGTGAGCTCCTGAAAGAGCATTACCTATAAGCTGAGGGAACATCAATATAGAGAGTGCGAAGATGATAGGTATAACTCCAGCTTGATTCACACGAAGAGGAAGATAAGTCTGAGTACCACCAGCTATATGGTCTCCACGGACTTGCTTTGCATAAGTAACAGGAATAGGTCTCTCAGCTTCTGTCATTATAACAACTCCAGCAACAATCAAAGCTCCAACAGCTAGAAATACTATATATAAAGGTAAGTTAGCTATGTTGAAAGTAAATAGGAATTGAGATATTTCTTGAGGAATTCTTGAAACGATTCCAGCAAAGATAATAAGTGAGACACCGTTACCGATACCGAATTCTGATATAAGCTCACCAATCCACATAATAAGCATTGAGCCTGCAACGATAACTGAAAGACTTGCAAATGTATGGAACATTGATAGATCAACCAAAATAGCTTGTTTCTTTAACAACAAAAGCAATGCAAATCCTTGAACGATTGCCAAAGGAACTGTTATCATACGGCTAAATTGAGCAAACTTTTTGCGTCCAATCTCTCCATCTTCTTGATACATCGCCTTTAGACGAGGTGACATAATAGTCAAAAGCTGCATTATTATAGATGCTGTGATATATGGACCAACTCCTAGCATCATAACTGAAAGAGTGGAAAGCCCTCCTCCTGAAAACATATTCAAAACTCCAAGGAATTGGTTATTGTTTATGAAAGTCTGTAACTTAAGTGAATCAATACCAGGAATTGGAATTGCAGAAAGAAGTCTAAAAACTATAAGAGCTCCAAGCACAAATAAGACACGAGATCGAAGTGTCTTATCAGTGAATATCATTCTTAATTTGTTAAAAACCGTTTCCATTTTTATTTTATAGTTCCACCAATTTTCTCAATTTTTTCTTTTGCTGTCTTAGATAAAATACATTTCTCAACTGTTACCTTTACTGTTATATCTCCATTACCTAATATCTTTACTACTGGTAACTTTCCTCCAACTTTACGTACAAGATTCTGTGCAAACAATGTCTCTGGACTTATTATTGAACCTGCAGCGAAGACATTCAAAGCTCCTACATTTATTGGTGATGGCTTTATATCAAATGATGCAAAACGATAACCACGAAGCTTTGGAATCTTTTTGATTATATCACGCATTTGTGGACGACGCTTGTTACCAGCTCGAGCTGTCTGTCCCTTTCCTCCACGTCCTGAA
>CAIJLF010000006.1 GCA_903821415.1 uncultured bacterium
ACACTATCTATAGCCTCTTTCAAATATTTTTCTCTGTTGTAGGTAATCATGCAAATACTAATATCAATCATACAACTGTTTTTTTATATAGTTATTTCTACTAATTATAAATATTACTAAAGGTACAATGAAATATGATATTAATGTTGCCCATGCAGAACCTATGATTCCGAAAAATGGTATAAAAATTAAATTTAGACCTAAGTTGACTATCATAGAAAATAAATTTATCCAAAAAATAGTCCTGACTAAATTTTCTGACATTAAATATTGACTCCCAGCCCATCCTAAAAATAATCCAACACTTGACCAAATATAAATTCTTAAAACTGGTATTGATTCTAAATATCCAAACCCAAACAACAATTGAATTATTGGTTTTGCTAAAATAGTTACAAGTGTTGCCATAACTATAGGGATTATGGCCATTAATATATAAAAATTCTTTAAACGATTTTTATATATTAAATCATTAGTTTTTTTGGCATTTATTATAGCTGGAAATAAAGAAGTAGTAATAATAGCAGGTATAAAATACCAAACCTCAACAAGCTTAACTGCAGCAGCATAGATACCTACTTTGTAATTTCCTAGCATTGAGCCTATCATTACTTGATCTATCTTTAAATATATAAAACTAGCAGCACCTGCGAGCATCAGAGGCCATGAGTTTTTTAAAATAACTCTTGCTAAAATATTATCAAATTTCCAATTTTCTATTTTAAGTCCATAATTTCTATACGCTTTAATTAAGCCTACCCCTTGCCAAAATGAATCCAGTACAAAAACAATAACTAACCATATAACTCCTTTTCCTGATAATATTACAATTATTTTTAATATAGAAGAAATAATTGTTGCTATTAAAGTGGCCTTAACATTATTTTTTGCTTTTACTTCTGCGTTAAAGTAATTACTAATAACGTTAATAGATTGTAATATAAAAGAAAAAGCAAAAAGTGATACAAGAATTTTGACGCGTGATTCTGAACTTATTAATAAAACAGATATTATAGCTAGACAAAAAGCTATTGCACCACCTATTAATTTCAATCTGAATGAAGTACCTAAAAGTTCGTCTCTTTTTTCAGGTGTCTTTATTAATTCTCTATTTAAAATACTATCTACTCCAAGAGATGAAACAAATCCAAATATTCCTACAAATGCTATAGAATAACTAAGAACTCCATAATTCTCAGGACCGAGATATCTAGCTATCCATGCACCTATAAAAAATGATATCAGTAGTGAAAACATCTGCCCTCCGAACATCCAGCTCATATTTGCAAAGTAACGCTTGTGACCCTCGTGTTCAAGAATCCAATGCCACTTCATTGGAGTTATATTCTTAATTAAATTGAAAAGTCTATTTGTCATTTTTTGTATACTTCGGAGCTGTAGGCTTGCCTTCCTTCTTTATCTTGCCTTCCTTGGTTAATATATTCAGATAGTCTACTGCTGTACTGTGACTGACATGGACGAACTTCTGCACATCCATATTCTTGATAGATTTCTTCTTTTTAAATAAATCCATAACTTTATATACACTCTTCATCATCTTCGCTTTCGTAGCTTTACGGGCTAGAACCAAGTTCTCTCTCGCCTTCAGCATATTTGCCTTGAAAGAAAGTGCTATACGATCCAGAGGCGAAACTGTTGGTAGGATGACTGGGATAGAATTAATTTCTGGTTTTACTTCTACTTTTGGCTCTGGTTTCATTTCTATTTTCGTTTCTATTTTTAATTCTGGTTCTGGTTTCAAAACAGGCTCAGGTGATAAGGGATTTGAATTTACAGAAGGTATTGTAGGGTTAGGAGTAGAAGTTGAAGTAGGTGGTATTATTTCCTTCACTTCTTCTGGTGTTATTACATTTTCTACTTTTTCTTCTACTATTGGAGCATCAACTACCACTTCTTCTAGAATTGGTACATCTGCAGGCGAAGATTCTGGTTGCTCTTCTTTCTTCACTTCTACTGTAATAGGTGTAGGAGTAGCACCAACATCGACTACGACTTCTGTGGTCATAGCTTCTACTGGCTCTTCTATTGGTTTTTTTATTTCATCATCAGGCATCTTATAATTTTTCTACACCCAAGTTACTCACTTCTAATTCAAATCCTTGTATAGCACTATTCGCTTCCTTCATAACTTCATCATATAGCTTTTGATTTTTCGTAACTTTAGCTAGTCTTAAAAGCAGCCTATATGAGCCTGGAGCTTTTGGATCCTTCACTATCGCATCTCTATAGGCATCCTCTGCACCTTTTAAGTCTCCCTTCCAGGCAGATATGTTTGCCTTGGCCCAGTACGTCTCTGGATTCGTCGGCGAAAGCTTTGAAGCGTGATCTAGCAGAGAGTACAAGTGGTCAGCGAGAGCTTGATCGTAAGGCTTCTCGGTTAAAGTAACTTCTGTACTGTATAGTAAGACTGTATTGATATATAGTCGGTAGTCACTCTTGCTCTTACTATTCTCTATGACTTTATCTAAGTATGAAGTTAAAGCTTTCAAGTCTGCATCGACATAAGGTGCTGTATTCTTGTCCCCCTTTATCTGTGGTAAGTTCGTAGCATAATAACCGTAAATAGTAGAAGCCATACTACTCACGTCGATAGTACTACCTACAGACGAGCCCTTCAGTAGTTCGTCGTAGTGACTAGGTCTCTCGTCTATCGTCATATTCATCAAATTCTTATAAGAGACGGCCTTATCGATAGGCATAACTACAAAGAATATGAGGAATGGGATACAAGCGATAGATAACAGGAAGGATATAGTCTTCTTCTTGTCTTCACTCATTATCACTTTCTGTATCTTCTCTTTACTATGCACATCCTGCAATGCAAAGACGGCACCTGCCAGTATGTATAGGATGACGATAGCGAGCATAGAGTCGAATACAAATAAATTCTGGAAGAAGTAGCCGACTATAAGTCCTGCTAGTATTCCTGCTTGCAAGTCAGAAATATTGGCATTCTTATTCGCCCTATATATACCGTAGATGATACTAAGTAGGAATGCGAAGTATAGAGCTATAGCAGGATACCCTCCTGCGATACCAGTATCAAAGTAGACGTTGTGCGAGTGGTCAGTCCATCCTTCGTATCCGTACTTCTGGTCTAGGATTTCTGGATTGAAATAATCCTGGGATGTTATACCATAGTTCTCGATACCGTATCCAAAGTATGGATGCTTGTCTATACCCTTCTGTGCCATGCCCCAGAAAGTGAATCGGTTGCCGTTCGTAGCCTGTGTGAACTTCTCATGTAGATACGTCCCCGGCTTCATAAGGCTCATCCACCCGATAGAGAATGCGGTGATAGAGAGGACTATGCCGACAATTCCTAACACTCTCAATATCTTCTTCTTCGAGAGAGCCATATATCCTAAGACTGCGACTCCTACTATTATGAACAGACCGAGAGTAGCACCTCGTGCACTTCCTAGTAAACCCTTGCCTGAAAGTAAACCATAAATATTTATAAACAAAGGTGAGAAGACAATAGTAGCGAGTATCACCCCTATCCACCATTTCCTACCCTTCTTTACTGTCTTAGAAAAGAGGAAGAAGAAGCCGAGTGCTATCGAGAAGAGTAAGTAAGCCGCCGTCATAGAAGAGTTCCCTATGATACCGCCTCCTCCTGCTTTATTTATCTTCAGTATTACATTGAATCCTTCATCAGCAAACCAGACAGAGAGAACTAGTATAAAGCTACTATTGAGTAGCCAAGATATAAGTCTATATAGATAGTCACCACCTTCTCTTTTTAAAATTGAGGCTATGATAAGCGAGAATACAAATGCGTGATAGATAGTGAGTAGTCCCGTCGCTCTACCGAGTGAAGACCAGAAAGCAAGTACAGGATCGACGGCTATTATACCCGATAGAGTGAGCCAGAGTATATATAGACCAAATGGTATGAAGTATAGGAGCTGCTTCTTCGATAGTCGATAAGAACGATCAGTGATGAGTGCATATATCCAGAACATAGCTAGTATCTCTACAAGGCCATAGAATACAAAAGTCTTCAGACTCACATACGGAGAGAACATACTATTCGTATATAAAAGTGGTGTGATAAATATCGCAAAGAGGCTACCGTATCTCAATACCCATTCTCTAAAATTTTTCATGAGTATATTATACCCTCCACACCCATATTTTACAAAATAAAAATATATGTGTGGAGGTGAACTCCAACTACCTATATTCTACAAAATATGGGTGTGGGGGCAACGAAAAAGCCCCGACGCTTTCGCGTCGGGGTTTTTTCTGGTTCGCAGTTTTCCTTCTGTTCAAGTTTTAAACTTTAAACTAAGCTGAATAGCTAAACTAAATTATTAGTTAGCGTATACAGTGTTAGTGTAGAAGTTATCAAGACCTGTACTTACACCATGATCATGTGAAGGAGATACTAAATCAATATCTTTAAATGTAAGACTTGTCAAAGCAAATTTTACATTTCCTGCTGCTATTGTTGTCTTTGTTGTAGTTACAGTTACAGTTACCTCAGAACCATCTGATACGATTGTGTCAGGTGAAATTGAGTAAGCAATGTTTGTAAGGTTACTTGTACCTCCAGTAACATCACCAGCTGCTGTTATAGCACTATTTGTTGACAATTTAGCTAGGTTTACTCCATTTGCCTTTACTTTAAAGATAAATGTACCTGTAGCATAACCAGAAACTCCTGTTGTAGAAGCTACTGATGTTGCTAGAGCACTAACTAGATTTACAACTACGCCTGTACTTTGTAATGTTTGATTATTACCTGTACCAGCACCAGCTGAAGTTATAAGGTTTGAATTTGCATCAACAGCTGATACTCCACCTACTGCGATAGTAGCATTAACTGTTCCTGCTGAATTCATAGCTGCATCAAACTTGATACTCATTGTCTTTGTACTATTTGCTGAAACTGTTAAGTTTGAAGGCAAGTTAGTAAATACGATAGTTGTTGTACCATTGTTTGTTGTACTTGGGTTTCCTATTGATTGAATCATAGTAGCACCGTCATACAAGTAGTAACCACTTACTGTTGTATTGTTTACAATAGTTGCTGTAATACTCTTTATTGTCTCATCGTATTTACTTGTATTTTGTAAATCAAAGATAAGAGCTGGAATATTTGTAGTTGTAACTGTTGGACTTGTAACAACGTTCATTGCTATTGGGTTTGAACCATTAGCAACAACCTTTACTACTGCAAGACTTGTTCCACCAAAGCTAATCTGTTTCTGGTAAGCTGTTGTTGTTGCACCTGCACCTACGTATTGTGATAGACCTATGCCATCAACTCCACGAACTGCATTTGCATCACCACTCTTAAGACCAACAGTAATGTACGCTACTGGTAATCCAGGTATTGTACTTACGATGTCTGCCTTAACTGTGAAACTTGATGTTGAATCTTTTGTAACTAGAGCATTGAAGCCACTAAATACAGCTGTATAATCAAGACCAAATGTATTCTCTGTTAGACTTGTACTTGTTACAGGCATTGTTGCAAGTAATGTACTACCCTGGTAAAGAGAAAGATTTGTGAAGTATTTCCAAGGAAGAGCTGATGAAGCAGGAACTAGGTTGATACTAACTCTCTGAACTTTGATGTCTGAGTTAGTTGCCTTTACAGCAAATGCTGCAACTGCGTCACCTACTTCTGCTTGACCTACTGATGATACAAGAGCTACTGGAGCTGATTGTAATGTCATGTAGCCTTCTGAACTTCCTGATACTACTGGAGTTACTACTCCTGTTGTACATGAAGCACCAGTTGTTGAACTGAACAATGCACCTGCTGCACATCCTGCTACTGTTGAAGTAGCTACTGTTGTACAAGGAGCACCTGTTGTTGTGTTGAATAATGCGCCTGCTGGACATCCTGCTACTGTTGTAGGAGCTGGAGTTCCTGCTTGTGCAGCTTCAAGAGCAGCACGAGTCATAGGACCAATCTTGCCGTCTGCTGTCAAACCTTTTGAAGTTTGAAAAGCTTTAACTGCTGCGATTGTCTTTGCGCCCATAACACCGTCAACTGTAAGAGCTGGGGATGGAGTTACTACCATGTTTAACACAGTCTGAACATCCTTTTTTTCTTGTAGAGTGTCGATTTGATTTGGGAATGTGTAAGCAGCACTAACTGAACCTGCTACGAACAATGCCAAAGCAAAAATCGCACCTGCGAATAATTTGTTTTTTAACATATCTTTTAATTAATTGTATGCACTTTTAAATTGATTTCGACTTATCCTCTGATGTGACTAATAAAATAATAATACACCGAGGAAAAAACCAATATGCGTGCATAATTTGATTACTCAATATTTTTTAATAATAATGAATAATCTTTTTTACTGAACTTCTAAACTTTGAAACTTTTTCTATACACTTCTCTCTATCAAAAAAGTTGTGGTAGATATCAGAAACAAAATCTAGAATCGTAAACGAATTCCATGAACATAATCTGCTTGCTTCATTTATAAAATATTCTTGCGAATAGTTTACAAATATAGACAAGCATATCTGCCTTGTCGACAGGGCCGATACCACATCCAGAATCTTATAAATATTCTTGCGAGTCCTCTATGCTATTTCTCTTCTCTATCAAAGAAAAGTAGTAGTAGAAAAAACTAATTCTTCTATGCTACCTATCTTCTCTATCAAAGAAAAAGTTAGCAAAGAAAACGGAAAGAAATTTAAATGAATCTAAATGGATTGACCAGTGAGAATCTAACAAGTAGTGAATAGTAGGTCGAAATGAAGTAAACAAATACGACAATCAAGGCTACCAGTACTACGGCTATAAACTGTTTGGTATTAACGATTTATAGTATTAAATTTTCAATGATCTTCTCTCTCCTGTAGGGGTTAAAAACCACCACATAAGAGATATTGTATATTAGCATATAATGCATAAAAATGCCAATACTAATACACAATGTCATTATATAATGGGGTTAAATATTATGCAAGATAAATATGGGGAGTATGTGGATAAAGGGGGTGATTTTAGCTAATTAAGGTGGCTCCTATCTGGATAGCTCAAATTATTTCTACCCTTAGGTGATTCTGGTGAATCACACATAATTTTCTGCTGAAAATTTGCTCTGCTCGGACCTTGTCTCACGACATGATTTACTAATCAGTCCTGCGCAAGGCATTTCTCAAAGACTATCCAGATATACGCCAGAGATACGCTAAAGTTGGGGAGGAAGAAAGGGCGAGATGTAAACATCTCGCCCTTTCTTTTATCTAAAATTATTTAGAAATTGTCTGATATCGGGACCAGCGCTTGGATCCTGTCTTCTTGATCTGTCCCTGAAGGACTAGTGAGTTGAGTTCGCGTTGGATAGTCTTCTCCGAGCAATTTGTAAATGAATTTGATATGTCCTTTATGGAGACCTCTCTGTCCTTTGCGAGGACCAATATCTTCTCTGTTCTTTCCTTCTTTTCTGATGTTGAAAGTGAATGACCGTTTGAGTTTGAAGTGTGTCCGAGATGTAGTGAACTTGATTTATTATTTGTAAAAGACATTATGTTTGATGATGTCCTTTTGACTAGGTTTGAAGAGTTGTCCTTTATAGAATTCTGACTGTCTATTTGTTCTTTCAAAAGTTTATTATTTTCCTCTTCGACAGGTAGAGAGAACATCTCTTCGTCGAGGGTGAAAGTGAAGTGCTTGTCCTTCTTCTGATGACCCTCAAGTTCACCTATAAGTATCGAAAATTCTTTCTTCAAAATCGATGCATTCATCTCAGAAATAAAACCGATAGTGTAGGCGATCTCGATGAAGGAAAGTAGCTCATCTACGTGAGCAAGTGAGGAAGATATATGCACGTGTTTATCCATCGGAGAGAGCATGGATATCTTGTACATGTCTGATAGAAGCGAGACACCCAGTTCACGAAGTTTACTCTTCAGAGCGTCGTCTGTATCCATACAGTCAGTGACCATATAAAGGGCAGTTACTAGCTTCTCTGTCTTTTTGTTTGCAAACTCATAAACATGCTTATCATTCAAAGTTTTTACATCTAGGACATTTTGCTGTCCGTATGAATTCAAGCTTGTCTTTTGTGTGTCTTTTTGATTATTCATAGTGTCTTTTTCTTAATAAATATAAGATTTTTATGTCTTTAATGCGT
>CAIJLF010000007.1 GCA_903821415.1 uncultured bacterium
GGATTAATTTCTAGATCAATTTTATCATTTTTACCTACAGGGATAAAAACATCAAATATTTTGGAGCTTTGACCTGCGTAAAGTGATGGAATGGTAAAAGTTTCAATTGGCTCTCCATAAGAGACCATTTTTACCGAAGATGACACCACAGAAAATTCATTAACATTTTTAACAACTACTCTATAATAATCATATTTGGCTTGACTTTCATCAACGTATTCAATTTTATTTTTATCAGTTATCCAACCTTGTGTAAGGATATCAAATTCAAAATCTGGTTCTTTCGGCTGTATGGCCACCCAATCAAAATACTGACCAGGAGAACATTCTTTCCTCATAAAAGCCCATTCTCCACACTCAGTTCCATCTTTAAACTTACAAATACCATGTTCCCTCAATAAGGTCCCCCCATTTTCTATACAATAAACCGACGCAGGATTAGCCATGGCTAAAATTAGTTTCGGTAAAAATAAAGTTACTACTATTAATAACAAAAAGATTTTATTCATGTATTTATTATAACACAATTGTGGAGAGGATAAGATTTAATGCTTACATTTTCAATACACCTTACAAAACCCTATACTATAGGACCGGCAGTAGCCTTTTTGAATCTTACAGATAATACGAGAGAGGGACCGCGAGTACGCTTTTTGATCCTTACCCAGTAGGTGAATGTACTCATTCACAGTTTCAGTACACCTTTTCCGTTCGTGAGTACTCTCACAAGGAAAAGGTCTTCAAATCCTCTACGCAAGCCATACCAATGGCTTGCTCCTCTCCGCCAAATAAAAATGGCCCAACCTAAGTTGGGCTCATTTTTATACTGGCGGAGAGGAGAGGATTTGAACCTCCGAAGGCTTTAACACCTTGCTACCTTTCCAAGGTAGTGCACTAGACCACTATGCGACCTCTCCCTAGGCTCAGCCGAAGCTGAGCCGGGCGATAAGTTTCCGAAGAAACTTATTTAGCCATACGCACAAGTTTTAATTAAAAATAAAAACTTGTGCTCTGAAAAGAACATCTGGCACTATCATACTAAATATTTTATTTTTTACCAAATAGAAATTACCCCACAGGCCTTGCCTGTGGGGTAATTTCTACAAACTTCCTCTTAATCTTTTTATTCTTTCTTCTACTGGGGGGTGTGTTGAGAATAGACTTCCTACCTTTTTAGCAAAAGCACCTGAGCCTTGAGGGTTCGCTATGTATAGATGCGCAATAGCATTGGACTGGGTCTGCATAGGTCGGCCATACTGGCTAATCTTCTCTAGAGCGCTTGCTAGTCCCTCTGGATAACGAGTAAGGAGTGCTCCTGAGGCATCGGCTAGATACTCCCTTTTGCGTGATATTGCTAGCTGTATAAGGGTCGCTGCAATAGGAGCCAAAATAGCCACTACTATGCCTATAATCATAAATAAGCCATTTCCCTCTCTATCATCACGACGTCCGCCGAAGATAGTCATACGAATCATCATATCGGAAACGATAGCCACAAACCCAACGAGAACGACGGCTACTGTCGATATGAGCATATCTTTGTTCCCTATGTGACTCATCTCATGAGCAATGACTCCTTCAAGCTCAGTCTTATTCATAATGGAAAGAAGGCCTGTGGTAACTGCAACGACGGAATGATTCTTATCTCTGCCAGTAGCGAAAGCGTTCGGTGAAGGATCTTCTATAACATAGATCCTTGGCATCGGAAGCCCAGCAGTAATAGCCAAGTTCTCTACTAAAGTATAGAAGTCGAAATACTCTTCTCTCGTCGCTGGCTTTGCTTTTGCAAGGGATAAAGCTATCTTGTCTGAATACCAATAACTAACAATGTTCATAACGACAGAGAATATTACAAAGATATAAAGAATTCCTGGGTTATTGTACATCCTAGAAAATACGAAACCAAGTGCTATAACTATCAAGAAAAAGGCGCTCATCAGCATCCAAGTCTTGCGAACATTACTTCCTTGTTGGGTATAAAGTGTTGCCATAAAAATTAGGTTCTAGTATTTAGTTTATAGTGACTAGTCTCTAGAACCTAGCTACTAGAAACTAACCTGTACAGGATTTTTCTCTGCACTATTATCTTCAAGCTGGAAGAATTCCACAATACTAAACTTAAACATTCCTGCTATTATATTTCCTGGGAACATAGAGACTCCTGTATTGAAGTCACGAACGTTACCATTGTAGAATCGACGTGAAGCCATGATCTTGTTCTCTGTATCTGACAACTCTCTCTGAAGTTCGATAAAGTTTGTATTGGCTTTCAATTCTGGATAAGCTTCTGAAATAGCAAAAA
>CAIJLF010000008.1 GCA_903821415.1 uncultured bacterium
ATGCAACTGACAATATTGGATATAATTTAAACAGTGAACAAACTTTAACACCTTTAACTATTGCATTGAATAGTGAATTAGTTGCGGGTGATGCAAGCATATCACTATCATTAAGAGAAATTATAAATGCAAAAATTGGAGATCTTGTTGCCAAAGGTCTCAACCCTAAAATTCAAAAAGCTCTTGATGTTGTGCGTGTGATTGGAAATGAAGCGGTACATCCTGGACAGATAGATTTGAATGATAGCCCAGAAATAGCGCAAGCTCTTTTTAAACTTGTGAATGTTATTGCGGACGATATGATTACTAAACCAAAAGAAGTGGATTCACTTTATGACGAGTTGGTCCCCGAAAGTCATAAGAACGGAATAAATAAGAGAGACACACAACAATAAATATATGGCAATATTTGATGAACTAAAATCTGTTGCGGGTGTACTTCAAGAAGCTGGAAAAATAGAACAGTATAGACAAATTCTTGATGCTCAAAAAGAACTTCTAGAGATGCAGAAACGTATCTCAGATTTAGAATTGGATAACAAAGACTTAAAGGATAAGCTACAAACTAAGGATTCACTAACATTTGAAAATAATGCGTATTGGATAAACAAGGATGGCAAAAAAGATGGACCATTTTGTTCGTGTTGTTGGGATGACCATAATAAAACAATAAGGGTCCAGCCTGCGGGAAATCCTGCATTTTGTACGTGTCCAAAATGTAAAAATACAGTAAAGGTTTATCCGGATCGAGATAATCCTCCCCACGCATCACAATTCAGGCCAACGTCTTATAGGTAAAGATGTTTAAAAAATATGGTAAAAATTAAAGATATACCAAAACTTGATAGACCTCGTGAAAAATTGGAAAAGTATGGTCCAGGTAAATTATCTGATGCTGAGCTTTTAGCGATTCTACTTAGGACCGGTACAAAAGATTTAAATGTTATAAAGCTCTCTCAAAAGATTTTACAAAAGTTTGAAAATCAAAAAATAACAGATATTACCATTGACGAGTTAAAGACTGTTCATGGATTAGGCACTGCAAAAGCCTGTGAAATTATCGCATGTTTTGAATTAGGAAAAAGAATGCTTAAAGGTAAAAAGACTTCAATTTTACTCTCTCCGAAAGATGTATGGGAAAGAATGGATGATATTCGAAATAGTAAGAAAGAGCATTTTGTTGTTTTTTATTTAGATAGTAGAAATCAAGAAATACAAAGGGAAATCATTTCGGTCGGGACCTTAAATGAAAGTCTTGTTCATCCACGAGAAGTATTCGAGGGGGCAATAAAAAATAATGCTGCCTCAATAATTATTGCCCACAACCACCCATCTGGAGACATACAACCATCACAAGCTGATATTGAGATTACGAAGAAATTAATACATGCAGGTAAAATTTTAAATATTATGATTATTAGTCACGTGATAGTCACAAAAGATAAATGGGAAGAATTAAAAAATTATGACTAACATATATCAAACAAAAGAACAGGTACTGGAAAAAGCTGAGACAATATTGCATAAGTCTCTACGTGAGGTTATTCCTGGTGAAGTACTTGAAACTATCGAAAAGCAAATTGGAGAATATGGAATGAAACGCAAGGGTTTTCTTGGTGATTTAACAGAAAAGTATTTCTTTGAAATTAACCCTGGAAATATTAGTGAGCCAGATTTTACTGTTGCAGGAGTTGAGCTTAAAACTACTCCACTTAAAAAGCATCCTGAACATAAATTTATATCTAAAGAGAGATTGGTTTTTTCGATGATTAACTATGATTCCATTGTAGGAGAGTCTTGGGAATTGAGCTCATTTCTAAAAAAGAACAAGACATTATTGCTGATGTTTTATCAGTGGATTGAGAGTCAGAGTATCTTGGATTATGAATTTAAATTTGTTCACCTACTGAATCTACTATCTGATATTTCAAGTGAGGATGTCTTTCAAATTCAGAAGGACTGGGAATATATTGTCGCCAAGATTAAAAGAGGCGAAGCACACTTACTGTCCGAGGGAGATACATATTACCTTGGTGCTTGTACTAAGGCTG
>CAIJLF010000009.1 GCA_903821415.1 uncultured bacterium
GCATTCCAAATACGATTAATTAAGGATATTTTTTTACTTTCTATATTTAAATTATTAGTATCGGCTAAATTTTTATCTTCCAAAAAGATTTTTTTAGATAGTTGTTTTTTATGTAAAGTTCTAGTCTTTTTAATTTTTATTGGTTCATCCTTTGGATATATTCCAGTATTTTCTTTCAATACATCTTTGACTATATTTACGATTATTTCTTTTTTAATTCCATCCTCTACTTCTGGTGTTTTAATAATTATTTCTTTTTCAGTATTTTTGTTTTCTATAATAAAAGCAACGGGGTCTTGTTGTTTAGGGAAATTACTTAATATCTCACTCCATGGTTTATGCAGGACAGCAGGAATTGCATATGCAGTGGACCAAACTCGAGTATTTATGTCATCAGTAATATTATCTTCTAGTCCTCCATCGGCCTGTTGCTTTGAAATTAAATAATCTTCAGCTTTTAATGTGGAGCTATTATTAGACATTGATTGCAACACCCATGAAGTCGAGAATGAATTATCAAAGCCACCATCTGTTCCTTGATTTGAAGTCAGATAAGATTCTCCTTTTGATATTGCTCCTTTCACATTACTTATACTTTCAAACCCAGTTAATGCCTGTATAGCGGCCGATGTTATATCTATACTCCCCCATGACCCATTCGTTGCCTGTTGAGAAATTATATAATTAATATCTTTTTGTATAATTTTATCACTAGCACTATATCCAGAATTCTTAAGAACTATTAGAGCAAAGATGTCGTCATTGCTAAGTGCTTTATCTCCAAATTGCGTACCGTCAAAACTATCAACAATTTTCTTTATATAATTTATTCCTGTGCCAGTGTATGGATTAATATTTATAGACATCAGTGCCATAGCATGCCTTTCGTTATCAGTTAGTATAGATGAAACAAAGGAACTACTATTTAAATAATTTGTGATATTATTCTTTAGATTATAACTACCTCCTGCTACAGCACCGATAAGAGCCCAGTCTGTATACATATCATTACCGAAAGACCCGTTACTCTGTTCATTCGTAGATAAAAATTCGAATGCTTTTTTAATATCAAATATTTTTTTTGTATCTAAAACAGGAGTGATACTTCCTCCGCCTCCTCCAGAAACAACTGGTGCTTGTGTCACAGTTAGACTTTCTGTTGGCCAGTAATAATCTTCCTTAACTCCAACATTATATGACCCTGCTGGTATCGATGAGAATTTAGCCTCCCCGGTAACACTATCAACTAGTGATCTTATGTCATCATTTGGTGACCAAGGATTGTTTGGGTCTGGTTTTGTTACTCCGACAGTGACTCCCGTTCTTACTACCCAAATATTATTACCATAATCATACTTTTCAGCTGTAACTTTTAAATCATCTTTAGTATTGATAGAATTACTATTTAAAATGACTTTATTCTGAGGTCCAAAATATACATATATTTTTTCATTACCTATTAATATGTCCTTGTCCATCCCAACTTGAGGATACAAATCATTTACAACATACTGCCAATTATCACAAAGTTCGGATCCACTCTTAGGTGTCAGGCACTTCATATACAGAGAGCCAAATCCACTATTGTAATCCAAGTTTGAGATTAAGAAGTCATCACTAATTTGGTCTATGCCATAAAGTATAGCCAAGACACTCCGCTTATCTATACTGTGTCCTACATTACTTTTATCTGGAACATCAATTGTTCCTACATCTGGTAGATCGTAATACCCATTATAAATAATAGTATCTCCACTTCGAATAATAACTTGTTCTTTCAGTTTTTCTGGGACGATCACATCTTTCACTACTACTGTTCTTACCACTTCTATAGCACTATTGAGAGCCTTGTCTTTAGCATCATAAGTAACTGTATAAGTTCCCGACTTAGTAGTATCAACATTATTTACAGTCAGGATAGATAAAGTTATATCCCCGTCTATGTTATCGAGTGCAGTTGATCCAGCATCTGTATAAATATCACCAACATTAATTGTTATATTTGTATCCCCTATCAAGCTAATTACAGGAGGTGTTGTATCACTAACAACAACAGGATCTACTACAAGAGGAATAACATCTTCAGCGAAAACAAAATTACTGTTAAATAAAATAAAACTTAA
>CAIJLF010000010.1 GCA_903821415.1 uncultured bacterium
TGCAAGGAAATTTTTTGGTTTTTGCACACGCGAGTACTCGAGCGTGTCCGAGGCGCGCATCATTGGTCATCAGGATTCAATTCAAAATACATTCGAACTTCGTTCAATACACACCGCAAAGTCGTGATAGCACGAGATAGATTCTTATTCAATAAATTGAATGAGTAATGATATAATATACCTATGAAATTTAATTTTTTTGAACAACCTCCGAAATTAAAGAAATTTGAAGATTTTAGAGGAGCGGATTTATCGAGTAAAGATTTTTTAGATGTCTCTCTAGATGTTTTAAAAACAATAGATTTTGATAGTCAAACTAAATGGTCAAAAGATAAACTACCATCTAATTTTAATCCTGAAGTTGTTTTAGAAAACTCTAAAAATCCAGGTTTAGGGATAAAAGAATTACATAGTCAAGGAATTACAGGAATAGGTATTAATGTTGCTATCATAGATCAAAAGTTAGATATCAATCACAATGAATATTCTGGTGCATTAGCAAACTATGAAGAAATTGGGAAAGTAGATAATGAAATAAGTATGCATGGTCCTGGTGTTTCAAGTTTGTTTGTTGGTAGAAATTGTGGAGTTGCTCCAGAATCAAAACTTTACTATAAAGCCACACCGTCTGGAAAAGATTGTAATTGGGATAAACAAGCAGAAGCATTGAATAAGATAGTAAATGATAACAGCTCATTAAAGGACAAAATCAAAATTGTCAGTTGTAGTTTAGGGTATCCTAATCCAGATTTTAAGGGCAATTTAAATAATTGGAAAAATTCAATCAAAGAAGCAAGGGGGGACGGAATAATATTTGTAGATTCTAATACATTGTTTGAAGCTGGTTTTATTGGTGGTGGAAGTTTTACTGATAAAGATAATTTTGATACTTATGAAGAATGGCTCTTTACTCAAGAAAATAAAAAAGATAAAAAATGGGCAGAAGGAAAAATAATTATTCCATGTGATTATAGAACGATAGCTTCTTCGTGGAATAAAAAAGATAAAGATAATATTGATGAATATGCTTTTTATGGTCAAGGTGGCGTAAGTTGGGCTATTCCTTACTTAGCTGGATTATTTACATTAATGTTGCAAGTTAATAAAGATTTAACTATGGAAGAAATGATTAAAATTTTAAAAGATACATCAGTTACCAATAAAAATGATTTGAAAATTATAGACCCTCAAAAAGCAATAGAAAATATAAATAAATAACCGCACGAGATACGTCGTTATGGTAATATAAAATTATTAGAAATAACGTTACAGGGCTTGTCAGTGAAAAGTCCTAACACGAGTGTCCCCGCAAAATACAAAAATACCTCATTTGAGGTATTTTTGATATAATACCTTTATGGCCCACTATGAATCTAAAACCAAAGACAATAAATGTATTTTCTGTGAAATAATAAAAGGTGATATTCCCTCTTATACTTTCTGGGAAGATAAAAATTATTTAGCTTTTCTTTCTATCGATCCAAATACTCCTGGTTTTTCTTGTGTCGTACCCAAGAAACATTTAGGCAGCGATATCATGAAAATGCCAGATAATGAACTAAGTAAATTAATTATTGCCTCAAAAAAAGTTGCAGCTATATTAGAGAATTACTATAAAGATGTAGGACGCGTCGGAGTAGTTATGGAAGGCATGGGCATAGACCACGCACACGTAAAATTAGTTCCCATGCACGGAACGGCTAAACTAAAAAAAGGTGTTTGGGTACAAGCATTAAATAAAAAAGATTTCTGGTTTGATAAATATGAAGGATACATATCGTCGGCTGGAGGACCTATGGCAGACTTCAAGAAATTAAAAATTTTATCAGAAAAAATAAAAAAATCTATAAAATAACCCCGAATAGGGGTTATTTTAATATTAATT
Organism: uncultured bacterium; assembly: GCA_903821415.1. Taxonomy (GTDB): domain Bacteria; phylum Patescibacteriota; class Minisyncoccia; order Phycocordibacterales; family UBA9973; genus UBA8515. The sequence continues at coordinate 1,886 of CAIJLF010000010.1, forward strand.
ACTTTTTGGCCATTTTTGATATAATAGAAAGATGATCAATAAAACATACATAGAATCAATTAAATTACACAAAAAACATGGAGGAAAATTAGAAGTCAAAAGTAAAGTCTCATTGAAAAACAAAAAAGATTTATCTTTGGCCTATACTCCAGGAGTCGCAGGAGTATGTGAAGCAATAGCAACCAATCCAAAACTTGCACGTGAATATACTATAAAGAAAAACACTGTGGCTATTGTCTCAGATGGCTCTGCCATCTTAGGACTAGGTAACTTAGGCCCTTTAGCTGCAATCCCAGTCATGGAAGGCAAAGCTGCCATCTTTAAGAATTTTGGAGGAGTAGATGCCTTCCCTATCTGTCTAGATACGCAAGATACGGAGGAGATCATAAAAGCAGTTAAACAAATTGCTCCAGTTTTTGGAGGAATAAATTTAGAAGACATATCTGCACCACGATGTTTTGAAATAGAAGAGAGACTTCGTAAGGAATTAAATATACCTGTAATGCACGATGACCAATGGGGGGCAGCGACAGTAACTCTTGCTGCTATTATCAACTCTTTGAAATTAGCAAAACTAAAGAAAGAAAAAGTAAAAGTTGTTATCGCTGGAGTTGGAGCTGCCGGGGTCGCTACGGGCAGACTTCTCCTGTCTTATGGAATTAAAAATATAATATTCTGTGACAGTAAAGGTATAATATATAAAGGAAGAAAAGATTTAAACAAAGAAAAAACAGAGTTAATCTTTGCAAGTATAGCAAAATCAGAGCCTGGAGAACTTGCAGATGCTTTAATAGACGCAGATGTATTTGTGGGACTATCGAAGCCTAAAACTGTAACAAGTGAAATGATAAAATCTATGTCTTCAAAACCCATAATATTTACTTTAGCTAACCCAACACCAGAGATAATGCCAGACGAAGCTCATAAAGCAGGAGCATTTATCGTAGCTACAGGTAGATCTGACTTTCCTAATCAGATAAATAACTCACTCGTCTTTCCTAATGCTTTCAAAGCAATGCTTGATTTTAACATCCCACAGTTTGATAATAAAATTTTCGTAACGATTGGTATTGCATTAGCAAATATAATCAAAAATCCTACAAGGGAGAATATAATCCCTAGTATGTTTGACAAGAATGCTGGTAGGGCTGTGTACAAAGCTGTCGCTTCTTTATCAAAAAAGAGTAAATAGTAGATTATATTTTAAAAAATGTAGTATAATATAAATATGGATCCCGTTATAATCCACAGTCACGAATTACGGGAACCATTTACTTAAATTATTAAAATTAACTGAGCAGGTAAATATTGTTATAAAAAAATAATGATCGTGACCTGCTTCTAACGGGATGGAAGAAATAATAATAGACAAAATAGAGTGGTCTGCTCTAGAATACAAACACAAAGAAAAAAGTGTAGACTTTATCTGGACTATAGGATTGGTAGCTCTTGTTTCTTGTATTGTAGCTTTATGGCTCAAAAATTATTTATTTTCTGTATTTATTTTTATTTCTGGTGTAACTCTTATTCTTTTCTCCATACGCCACCCACAAGATGTTAACTTTTCTATAGAGACTAAAGGTCTAACTCTTGGAAAGGATAAATATACATGGAAAAAAATAAAAGGATTTAATATTAAAAACGAAGACGGAGTAGCTGTTCTTCTGGTTGAAATTGATAAATATCTTCTCCCTGTATATACTATTCCCTTACCGGTTGATAAGGTTGACCAAGTCAGAGAATCTCTTTTACAGGTTACAAAAAATAAAGAACTTGAAGAATCAAAATCTATGATATTTATGGAAAAGTTGGGATTTTAACTTGCTAATACAAATATAATAGTGTAAATTAGTACCGTACACATACGGTCTCGTCGTTCAATGGATAGGACGTAACTTTGCGGAAGTTATGATGCAGGTTCGATTCCTGCCGGGACCACAATAATAAAAGCCAGATGAAAATCTGGCTTTTATTATTGTGGTCCCGAAGGAGATAAATTCTTATCTCCTGTGCATGAATCGAAAACTTTGAGCTTCACTTTTGAGATGATAATCTCAAAAGGTGCGAAAAGTGTACTGACTCTGTAAGAGTCGATAAGGCTACTGCCGATACTGCTTTAAAAACTAGGCACATTAGAGAAAGATGTCCAGCCTTCTCTTTTTTCAATCTATGTTATAATACCCCTAATAGTCGGGTTTTATTATAAGTTATTAAAATATAAATATTATGGAAAACGAAGAAAAGAAGGGTGGTTGCTGTGAAAATAAAGATGGTGATAAATGTGAACATGGAATGATGAATTGTTGTCATAACTGGAAGAATTGTCATATGATGAAAAAGATTGTTATGTTGATAGTTTTGATAATAATATTCTGCCTAGGTACACAATGGGGTGAGATGAGAAGTGAGAGAAGAGGAGAATCTCGTTTTGGTGGAAGAGGTATGATGAACTGGAATTACGGTGCTAGATACAACGAGATAAATAAAGGTTCAGGAACAGTAACAGTTCAAGTCAAAGATGATACTACTCCGGCAATACCAGTTACTCCTGCTCCAAAACAATAAATAATTAAA
>CAIJLF010000011.1 GCA_903821415.1 uncultured bacterium
ACCCGGAATCTTCCAGCACCATCCATATCTTGACGAAGTGGTGCCATATCTTCATATGAGCATCGTGAAACGCTCCGGCAGACATCCTGTAAATCCATGGATCAGCAATGGATTTCTGGTAGATTTTTATCTTTAATCGTTTTCTTTAAATTATTTTCTAGAGAGATCTGATCATAACCCAAGAAAACAACATCAGGCTTCACTTCTCTTAAAACATTATAAGCTCCTATCTCTCCATCACCTAGTAAAACTAGATCTACTTCAGGGACTTTTAATACAAAATTAATACGATCTACTTCATTATGTTTGGGGAGTTTACCTTTTAATTCTTCTACCACTTTATCGCGAGCGACAATAGCCACGAGGTGATTACCTTGCTTCTTTGCCTCGTTTATAAAAGACAAATGACCACCATGTATACCATCAAAAACTCCGAAAATGACAACTGTTTTATTTTTCATATTATTCAATTACTTTCATCATCCACTCTTTATAAGGATGGTTGATACGACGAACATCGACTCCGGCTATCATAGGGACACTATAGGTATGATTCTTTGATATTATCTCATTTACATCTTCTAACTTAGATTCAAAAGTTGTAACTAATAGCATTGACTGCTCTACACACTGAAATCCTTCATCCCAATTATAGCAAGATGATATAGGCCAAAAGTCTACGCAAGCAGCAATCTTCTTATGGACTATTAGGCTACCGAGCTTCTTTGCCTCTTCCATATTTTCACATGTTGTATATATAAATACCATAAAATATAGATAAATACTATAATACTAAAAACGACCTCTAACTTATAAATTGTATCACTAGTTTGAGATTTGTAAACAAAACCAGTATAGATTAAAACTATGCAAATTAATTAGATTAGAGGTTCACCTCCTTTTTCATCATTTAAATCTTCGCTCTTTTCAACTTTATTGTTACCTGTAATGGCAGCCTTTTCCTGAGCAGACCTTATAATAGTAGACTCTTCTTCAGCAATTAATCGAGATGCATCCCCAGCCGGTATGGAATATTTACGACGTGAAGCATCTATCACCTTTTTCCTATATGAAGGATGAGTAGGGGGAAGAACACGAAGAGTCTCTCCTGAAAACGGATCATAACTTTCTCCATCTATCGTCATCTTGATATAGAACTCTCCAACACCTAAGTTGATCATATCCTTTACATCAAAAACTGGAGCGAACTCTGGCTTAAGCTTTGTAGCATCATCGCCTCCAATACGGAATGTGATAATAGATCCAACATTGCCTAAGACAGCTTGCTGAACCTTAGCTGATAGTTGAGCGATATACTGATGAGCAATGACGAGATTGATACCGTATTTACGAGCTTCTGAAAGAATATTCTCAAAAGTATCTGTAACAATATTCTGAAACTCATCTACATATAAATAAAAGTCTGTACGGTCCTTTGACTCTAGCTTGGCACGAGCCATACCGGCTTGCTTAATCTTTGTTAAAAACATTGATCCAAAGAAAGAAGAATTCTCTTCTCCTATCTTTCCTTTTGATAAATTAATTAATATAATTTTCTGATCATTCATTAATTTCTCAAGATCTATCCTGTTCTCCTTCTGTCCGAAAATATTTCGGAGCATTGGATCAGAAAGGAATTGACCTAGCTTATTTACAAGAGGAATAATAGCATCTGTATCGAACTTTTCAGACCAGTCAGCGAATTCTATAGCCCAGAAACGCTTTACCATATCGTCTTCAATGTACTCGACTACCTTCTGACGATAGTTACGATCAGTAAGCATTGATATCATCCCCCGCATAGTAGCGTATGGATAGTCTAGAAGAGCTAAAACTGTAAAACGAAAAACGTGCTCAAGACGTGGAGTCCAGTTGGCACCAAACTGCTTACGTAAAACTTCTATAAGTCCTTGAGTTAACTGATGCTTAAATGTAGGATCAATGTTCGCTAATGGGTTAAAAGATGAAGGAAAATCTACATCTCCTGGGTCGATAACGCAGACATCCTCAATGCGGTCTTCTGGAATAAAATCTAAAATATCATCTATAAGTTCACCATGAGGATCTATAACACATACTCCGTGTCCGTAGGCTATATCCTGACGAATCATCAACTCTTGAAGTTTAGACTTACCAACTCCTGACTTCCCTATGATATACATATGACGTTTCCTATCTTCACGCTTAATACCAAAAACAAATCTCTTTTCTTCTAGAGAAGCAACATAGTTCGTGCGTCCAATGAAAGCGACATCACTCGGGTCTACCCTGCCCAATGTGGGCAAGTCTGGTGGTGGTGGAGCAAACTTTATTATTTGAATTTTGTTCGGTTTATTTAGAGCCATAATTATATATTTAATATTGTATCAAATTCGGCCAAAATAGTATATCGAGAAATCCCAATTTGCTTATGATCTTCATTAGTTGTTATAATATCATATATGACAACCGAAGATAAAAACCCTGTTGACCAAAAACCAGATGAAACAATATTAAATGGAAATTCATTCTTGGAGGAACAAAAGTTAATTGATGAAAAAGAATCTTTATTGATAGAAGAAGAGAAATTAATAAATAAAAAAGAATCTTTACTTCAAGAAGAAGAAGTCTTAATAGAAAAAAAGGAATCACTCCTTGAAAGAGGTGAAGAATATCTAAAAGAAGGAGAACTATATATAGAAAAACTTGGCCCAGGACTTATAACTGGAGCTGCTGATGATGACCCTTCTGGTATAGCAACTTACTCCCAGACAGGAGCACAATACGGAACAAGCTTGATATGGCTAGCAGCTTGGACATTCCCTCTTATGGCTATAATACAAGAGATGTGTGCTCGTATAGCTCTAGTGACAGGTAAAGGACTAGCTGCAAATATAAAACATTCATATCCTAGAAAGATATTATACGCTTGTACTGTTTTACTTTTCGCAGCAAATACTTTAAATATCGGAGCAGACCTCGGAGCTATGGCGAAAGGATTTCAACTCTTGATTCCCAATATTCCTTTCTTTGCACTGGTCATAGGATTTGGAATACTCGGTCTTGTATTACAGATTTTTATTCCTTATCAAAAATACAGTAAATATCTAAAATGGTTAGTCATCTCTCTCTTGTCATACATCGCTACAGGATTGATAATCCATATGGACTGGGCTACTCTTTTAAAAGATAGTATAATACCAAGCGTCACTTTTTCTAAAAATCAAATACTCCTCATAACTGGAATACTAGGAACAACTATTTCTCCGTACCTATTCTTCTGGCAGACATCTCAGGAAGTAGAAGAGGAAATAAAAGAAGGTAAAACTACTGTTCACCTAAGAAGAGGAACGAATCCTTCTGAAATAAAGGAAATGAGAAAAGATGTCTGGACTGGAATGTTCCTTTCAAACTTAGTAATGTTTTTTATAATAGCCGTATGTTCGAGCGTCTTATTTAAAAATGGAATTACAAATATTGCGACTGCAAATGATGCTGCTCTCGCTCTTGCTCCATTTGCTGGTAGATGGGCAACGACACTGTTTGCTATAGGAATCATAGGGACTGGAATGCTCGCCATACCAGTACTGGCTGGGTCTGCTTCATACGCCATATCAGAAAGCTTTGGATGGAAAGAGGGCCTTTATCGTAAACTTAAAGAAGCTAGAGCTTTCTATGGCATTATCGCTCTTTCTATCATCATAGGTATAATTATTAATTTTATCGGTATTGACCCTATAAAGGCTCTCATATACTCTGCTATAGCCAATGGTATAGTAGCTCCTGTTATTCTCATCTTCATAGTTCATATAAGTGGTAACCACAAAATAATGGGCCATTACAAAAACTCAAATGTGAGTAATATAATCGGATGGACAACAACTATACTTATGGGTATTACAGCAATAGCTGCTATTTATTCCCTTTTTTAAACTTGCAAAAATTTAAAAATACAGTAATATAGAAGTATCTTATTTATTTATAAATAATTTAAGGGCCTTTAGCTCATCTGGTAGA
>CAIJLF010000012.1 GCA_903821415.1 uncultured bacterium
ATTCTTTGACTGACTTATCATTTTTAATAAAAACTGGTTTGTACTCCAAATTATTATTCATATATAGAATAATATCATAAAAAAATTGTTAAAACAAAAATCAGTTTATTTATTTAGGTATTCCTGCATTGTAATGCAATGTATTGCACCACCACCATATATTATCCTTGAACAATCAATACCTAATACTTTATGCTTAGGAAAAGTTGATTTCATTATCTTCATTGCTATTTTATCATTTGGATCATTAAATAATGACATAAGTACGATAGAGTTTCCTATATAAAAATTCGCATAAGAAACTGGAGCCTTTTCTCCATCATCATAAAACATATGTGGCATTGGAAGCTTTATTATATTAAATTTTTTTCCATTCTTATCTTTAGCATTTTTTAATATCTTATAGTTACTATTTAAAATAATATAATTTGGGTCATTCTTTTCTTTTTCGTAGGCACAAACGATAGTATTTGAATTTACAAACCTAGCAACTTCATCTACATGTCCATCTGTATGGTCATTTACAAGCCCTTCATTGAGCCAAATAACGTTTTCGGCACCTAGATAAGCCTTTAGATAAATTTCTGTTCTTCCTTTGTCTAGCTCTTTATTCCTATTTGGGTTTAAAAGACATTGCTCGGTTGTTAAAACAGTTCCATTTCCATTAGATTCTATAGCTCCACCTTCTAGAACTGCGTCAGGCTTAAATATCTTGTTTTCTTTTTCATTTAAAATACTAAGAAAAACCTTATCGTCCTTAAGTAAATCAGTAAATAATGGATCATCTTTCTTACCATATGCATTGTAATTCCATTTTACGAAGGCTCTATCTTTCTTATTTTTATTAAATAAATCTATAGGAGCATAGTCTCTTGTCCATACATCAGCATAGTCTTCTATATAAAATTTTACTTTTTCTAAATCAACCTGATTTTGAAGTAACTTAACAATTATCCTCTCCTTCTCTGTATTATTTAAAACGATAAGATTCACATTCTCACTATCTTGAAGTATTTTAATAATTTTACAATAGTCTTCTTCAACTTCTTTTAAGTTTTTTATGAAAGTTATACTTCCATAAGGCCAGGCAAGCCAAACAGCCGAATGTTTTTCCCATTCGCCTGGCATATAGTAACCTAGTTCTTTTGGAATTTCTATCATAGTATATTTTGAATTTAGCGAAGCAAAGATTGTTCTTTTTAAAACTGGTCTGGCACCGATCCCTTCCCCCTCGTCCGATGACCTTTTAAAAAGAATATCTTTGTGTAGCTCTTACTTTATTTTATTTGTTATCTTTTTATAAGTATCTGGTCTTCTGTTCCTTAAGAATCCCCAATCTTCACTTATATAGTCATTCATTGCTAAGTCTAAAGAGGCAATTACTATCTCTTCTTTATTCTTTGAAGCTCTTTTAATAACTTTTCCAAATGCATCAGTTGCAAATGATTGACCCCAAAAATCCAAATTACCTTCTATCCCAGTTCTATTTACAGCTATAACTGGCAGGCTGTTAGCAATAGAGTGTCCACGCATGACAGTCTCCCATGCATCATGCCAATCACCATCAATAGGTTTATTCCCAATAATATTCGCTATAGCAGTCGGATAAAAAATCATTTCAGCACCTGAAAGTTTAAGAGAACGAGCAGCCTCAGGAAACCATTGATCAAAGCATATAAGGACAGCAAAAGTTGTATCTTTATGTTTATATAATCTGTAACCATTATTCCCTTCTGCAAAATAATCTTTTTCATAAAAACTTGGATCGTGAGGTATATGTATCTTTCTATATGAAGGTTGAATTTCGCCATTTTCATTTAAAACAACTACAGTGTTGTATAACTTTCCATTTTTAGCTTTCTCGTAAATAGGTAGAATTATAGAACAACCATATTTTTTTGATATTACACTGAAAGCAATAGTAGATTCACCTGGAATAGTTTCAAGGAATTTATCTACTTTCACTTCTTTTTTACTTGGGAAGTATGGAGTCTTGTAAAGTTCCTGCAAACAAATAATTTCTGCACCCTTCTCTGCTGCATTTTCTACCATCTTTAAAGTTTTCTTTAAATTTAATTCCAAATTATCTCCGACTTTACTTTGAATCAAACCAATTTTTATTATTTTCTTTTTCATTGTATTTATTTATTTTGAATAAATAAAATAGTCTTGGAGAAATGACTTACGCAGGCTCGATTAGTAAATCGTGTCGTGAGACAAGGGCCGAGTACGAGCAAAATTTTCAGTAGAAAATTATTGTGTGCATTTCGAGA
>CAIJLF010000013.1 GCA_903821415.1 uncultured bacterium
CGCTCCTTGTCTCCGATTACGATCACGTATGGCACTTTACTCATTTTTGCATTACGAATTCTTTTGCCGAGTGATTCGTTGGAATCATCAAGTGCGACTCGGATGTCTTTTCCTTTGAGAATGTTGTAGATACTATCCGCGTATTCTTTTTGATGTTCTGAGATAGGAAGAATAATTACTTGGTTGGGTGAGAGCCATACTGGGAATGCTCCAGCAAAGTGTTCTATCATAACCCCCATGAATCTTTCGAGTGATCCAGATATAGCACGATGGATGACTACAGGTCTTTCTTCTTCACCTTTTTCATTTATAAACTTAAGTTCAAATCTTTCAGGTAGATTAAAGTCGCATTGTATAGTTGCTAACTGCCATTCACGACCGATTGCATCTTTGAACATAAAGTCTAATTTTGGTCCGTAAAAAGCAGCTTCACCTCTTACTATTTGGTAGTTTAGTTTATTATCTTTCGCGGCAAGCTCTAGTGTGCTCTCAGCTTTTTCCCATACATCATCACTTCCTAGATATTTACTCGTGTCGTCTCCGCGTACAGATAGGCTGACTCTATATCCATTCATCATCCCCATAGTTTCATAAAATGATTTTACAATAGAAACTATTGTACTTACTTCTTGACCTATTTGAGATACTCTACAGAAAAGGTGTCCATCATCTTGTGTAATAGCACGGACACGAGTAAGACCAGAGAGCTGACCTGCTTTTTCATAACGATACACAGTTGCTGGTTCGAAATAACGAACAGGCATATCACGGTAAGAGAATTGATTATCAGAAAAGATCTGCATGTGATGAGGACAGTTCATAGGCTTCATAAAGAATTCTTCGTCACCACCTTTAACTCGGAAGAGTTCTTCTCCGAATTTGGCTGCGTGTCCTGATCTCTCATATAATTCTTTTTTTGTTATATGTGGAGTCCAGACTCGACTGTAACCTTTATTCTTATGTAGATCCCAGAGATAGTCTTCAATTTCTTTTCTGATTATCATCCCATTTGGTTGTAAAAGTGGAAGTCCTGATCCTACAAGGGGGGATATAGTAAAGAGTTTTAGTTCTCGTCCTAGCTTCCTATGGTCCCTTTTCATTGCTTCTTCTTGCATTACTAAATATGCATCTAGTTCTTCTTTTGTATTAAATGCTAGACCGTATATACGAGTAAGCATTTTATTCTTTTCATCCCCCCGCCAGTAAGCTCCAGCAATACGTTCAATCCTAAAAGAGCCATCTTTTATATCTTTCATATTTTCTATGTGTCCTCCACGACAAAGGTCAGAGAAATCCCCAGATGTATATATAGTTATTTCTTCTCCTTTTTCTGCTATTCCATTTATGAGTTCTTCTTTGTATACATTACCAGCAAACATTTCAAGTGCTTCACTTTTAGTTAAGATTTTTTTTTCAAAAGTAGACCAAGTCTTGAGGATTTCTTTCATCTTCGATTCTATTTTTTCTAAATCAGAATCTGTTATTTTACCTTTAATATCTACGTCGTAGTAGAATCCATTATCTACCGCTGGTCCTAATGTTATCTGTGAACCCGGATAAAGTTCGAGTATTGAAGCACCTAATAGGTGAGCAAGTGAATGACGAATATGTTCTAGTTTATTTTCCATATTTTTATAATAGCATAAAAGATTATTTTTGTAATAATATAAATATTTGACAAATATAATACATTGTTCTATTATATTTACGAATTGCTAGTTTGCAATATTGCCACTAGAAACAATATAAATATTTAAAATATGAGTAGAATGTTTTATCGTAATCGTAAGTTTCTCGAGGAGAGACTTGCCCAGTCAAGAGAGGAAGGTTTTGATAGCCTCCATCTTCCCGGAGGCACATCTCATAATGGAGAGCACTCCGCTTTCGTGTTTGCTTGGTTTTATGATTTTTTGTTGAAGGAGAAGTTTTTACTTGTTCTTCCATACAAATCGGATTACTGGAAGTCAGAGATCTTCTTTTTTAATGAAATTAAGGAATCTCCAATACAGACAGCAGTAAGGGAGTTTAAAGAGGAAACAGGAATAAAGATTTCCTCAAAAGATTTAAAACTCTTCCACATAATAAATGGTCATAGTAACAAGGATGGAGAAAACGGGGTAATTCATACCAAATATTTCTTCCATTATACGAAGTATCTGACTTTGGAACAGATACCTTCTGAATACTATGAAACTCTGGGAGAAATAAGCTCACCCTTTATGATAAGAAGTTCATTGGTAAGTCATTATTTATTTTCTGGCCATTATGCCGCAATAAAGAAATGATTTGTATTTCAATAATATAAAAATGCCGGATCCTTGTGGTTTGGCTTTTTATTTGCATTTTGAGCGAAAATTGGTATACTACTCTTTATGGTAATACGAATGAGACATACACGAGCCCACACAGGGAATCGTAGATCACATCACGCTTTAAAGGCAAAGACTTTTGCTGTTTGTACTAATTGTGAACAGCCAAAAGAAACCCATATAGTTTGTAAGAACTGTGGTTTTTATCGTGGCCGAAAAGTAGTAGATGTGGTTAAAAAAGCAGAAAAGAAACAAGCTAAAAAGAAAGCTTAATAAAATCGGCTCTTGAAATTTTTCGGTAAAAATGAAAAATTTCAAGATTCTATTTTTTTCATATAAATTATGGCAAACAGGCACCTTTCACGTTCAATTGTTCTTCAGACACTCTTCGAGTGGGATTTTGCTGTTGAGAAAGACACAACCCCTGAAGAAATGCTTGAACGTAATATTGAAGAATTTGGACCTGGGCTCGATGATTCACATTTTATGAGTGAGTTGTTTTTAGGTGTTATCAAGAAGAAGGCTATTATAGACGAGATAATGGAGAAAGCAGCTCCAGACTGGCCCATAGACAAGATTTCCGTCGTAGATAGAAATATTCTTCGTTTAGGATTGTATGAATTACTTTTCGGTGATAGGACTCAAGTTCCTCCAAAGGTTGCAATTAACGAAGCGATAGAACTAGCTAAAAGTTTCGGAGGTGAGAATTCAAGTCGTTTTATAAACGGAGTTTTAGGTGGTGTCTATAAAGAGATAGGCGAGCCTGGCAAGGATGACGTTAGTACAAAAAAGAAGCATAAACATTTTGAGACAGACCCAGCAAAGTTTCCAATTGAGAAAAAGGCAGGAGCTGTAGTCTATGCGATAAAAGACGGTGATATTTATTTCGCTTTTGTTCATGACGTATTTGGATATTGGACTTTATCCAAAGGAAGTATTGAAGACGGAGAGAATGAAGAAGGTGGAGCAATAAGAGAGATAAAGGAAGAAATGGGTGTAGATATCAAAATCAAGGAGCTTCTCGGGCGTAGCGAATACATAGCGACTCATCCTGAAAACGGTAAAATACGTAAGCAGGTTGTGTTTTTCCTAGGCGAGACAGACTTTCAAGACTTAGTTCTCGAGAAGGATTGTGGTGGTCTTGATGATGCTAAATGGTTTAAGATGGACGAAGTAGCCAATTTAAAGATGTATGATAACATGATTCCTTTGCTGACAAAAGCTGTAGAAATACTAACAAAGGAATAATTAATTTTTATGATTGATTTTTCTCAATTTGAAAAAAAGACGAATATAGTTTTTAAAGAGAAAAAGCTTCTAGAGCAGGCTTTTATTCACCGTTCATATATCAATGAGAATAGTGGAGGTAGACTTTCTCACAACGAACGCTTAGAGTTTTTAGGTGATGCCGTTTTAGAATTAGTTGTGACTGATTACCTTTATAATAAATACAAGGATTGTGATGAAGGTGAGTTGACTGCATACAGATCTGCATTAGTGAATGCTGTTATTATTGGAGAGGTTGCTCTATCTTTAGGTATGAATGATTACTTACTTTTATCTAAAGGAGAAGCAAAGGATATAGGAAAGGCACGCAGTTATATTTTAGCCAACACTTACGAGGCTTATGTTGGTGCAGTTTATCTAGATCAAGGTTATGATGTTGTTCGCGATTTTATTTCTAGTACACTTTTCGGTAAGATAGACGATATTGTCGCTCAGAAGTTATGGCGTGATTCAAAGAGTTTAGTCCAAGAAAAATCTCAAGAATATTTAAATGTAACACCTTGCTATAAAGTAGTGAGTGAAGTTGGACCTGATCATGACAAACATTTTACTGTGGCTATTTTCTTTGGAAATGAACATATCGCTGAAGGTAAGGGACACTCTAAGCAAGAAGCTGAACAATCTGCAGCAAGAAAAGCATTAGAAGTTAAGGAGTGGTTAGATTAAAATGACACTAAAGTCTATTGAATTATTTGGTTTTAAGTCTTTTGGAAGGAAGAGTTCTTTATCTTTTTCTAACCCTATAACTTGTGTTGTAGGTCCCAATGGCTCTGGTAAGTCAAACATCGTAGAGTCTATTCGTTTCGTTCTAGGTGAGCAGTCTATGAAGTCCTTACGAGGTAAGGGTGGTGTTGATCTTATATTTAAGGGGTCAAAGACCATATCAACTTCGAATAGAGCTGGTGTAAATATAACTTTTGATAATAGTAGTAAGATTTTTTCTTTTACAAATAGTGGCGTCGGTCTATCTCTTGATTATGATGAAGTGACTATTGGTCGTGAGGTTTTTGCCGACGGTGTGAATCGTTATACTATAAACAACACAGAGGTTAGACTTAAGGACATTATAGACTTACTCGCATCTGTGAACATAGGTTCATCGGGGCACCATATCATCTCTCAAGGTGAGGCAGACAGAGTTCTAAATGCTTCAAATAAG
>CAIJLF010000014.1 GCA_903821415.1 uncultured bacterium
GAAGAAAAAGATGATTACGGAATAAAAGTTCGTAGACCAATACCATTTAAATTACCTCACAATGAAATGAATGGGCATTTTTATTTCTCAAAAAACACAGACCCCTCAGAAAGAGGCAATATCTTTGATGTTAGAGACATTGAATTACTGAAAGCCAAAGAACCATTTAATCACTCTACCCCTACGCCCAAGGAACTACTAATGTTTATTGAGAACGAAGAGTTGCTTGGATCACAACTGGATATATTTCAATTGTGGGCTATTTATCTAAGAGGCTACGATTTTTTTGTTCAGTATTTTTATGGAATAGTATATGGTATTCGTAGCGCTTTCGTAATTAATAATGATATCTACTTACCAGGGATAACATTTGATCACTCAAAAAAAAGAAGCCTCACAATATCATGGTACTCATCCTGGAATAATTTTACTGATAATGATATTCTGTTAAGTTTCGACTAAAATGAATGTGGCATAGAATCAACTCTATGCCATTTTTGTTTTTAATAAGATGTTGTTGACATCTTAGATTTCATTTGCTAGTATAAACGAACGAGCTCAAAAGAGCTTATTTATATTATATATGACAAGATCACTAAAAAAAGGACCATATGTAGACGAAAGGCTTTTGAAAAAGATTGCCGGAAAGAAGCCTCTTGAGACAGGCGTTATTAAAACTTGGTCTCGAGCATGCGTTATCTCTCCAGAAATGGTAGGTTTCGTGTTTGGAGTTCACAATGGAAAGGTTCATGTAGAAGTTTTAGTCAGTGAAGACATGGTAGGACACAGACTCGGGGAATTCTCTTTAACAAGAAAGTTCGTCAGACACGGAGGTAAAATGCAGAAAGAGCTAGAAGCGAAGAAGAAAGAGGCCGAAATTACAGCATCCAAATCAGCCAAAGCAGCTACCGATACTAAAAAGAAATAATTAACTTATTATGAAAGCATTTTTAAAAAATTATAGACAGTCTCCTCGCAAGGTTCGCCTTGTAGCAGACTTAATCAAAGGGAAAAGGGTTTCCGAGGCTTTTACGCAACTTAAGAACTTAGCAAAGAGAGCATCAGAACCTATGGATAAGCTTTTAGCTTCAGCCGTAGCTAATGCAAAGCAAGCAAATGCAAAGATTGAAGACTTATATGTAGAGAATGTTACAGTCAATGAAGGTATCGTTATGAAGCGTTCTATGCCACGTGCACGCGGAAGTGCATCACGTATCAACAAGCGTACAAGTCATATAATGCTTACTCTAGTAGAGAAGACAGCAGACAAGAAAGAAAAGAAAGCAGTTAAATCAGATAAGAAAGAAGAAAAAGCACCAAAAGTAAAAACAATCAAAAAAGTAGTAGCAAAGAAGTCGAAAGTAACAAAAGAAGCAGAAGTCAAAGAATAATATATGTCAAAAGTTGTCCATCCATACGCACATAGACTAGTAACACTAAGAGATTGGAAATCTCGTTGGTTTGCTGATAAGAAGTACAAAGATTTACTTAAGAGTGATGTTGTTATTCGTGAATTTCTAATGAAGAAGTTACGCGGTTTTTATGTTTCAAGAATCGAGATAGACCGCAGTGCAAAAGCAACAAAGGTTATGGTCTTTACTTCACGTCCTGGTATGATCATCGGCCGTTCAGGCGAAGGAGCAAGTAAACTTAAGGCAGATATGATAGCTATGATGAAGAGAAAGAGCGTTCTTATACCTGAAGATTTTAAATTTGATATAGTAGAAGTTACAAACCCAGATGCAGATGCAGCCATCGTAGGATGTATGATCGCAGAAGGTCTTGAGAAGAGACTTCCTTTCCGTCGCGTAATGAAGCAGACAATCGAAAAAGTAATGCAAGCTCGTGGAGTAAAAGGAGCTCGTATTTACCTTGGAGGACGTCTAGGAGGAGCAGAAATCGCACGTAGTGAGCAGATCAAGCGTGGATCAATTCCACTTCAGACTTTCCGTGCAGACGTTGACTTCGCTCGTGAAAAAGCGCATATGAGTTATGGAGATATCGGTATCAAGGTCTGGATTTACCGTGGAGAAGTTTTTAATGATATAAAGAAATAAAAATTTTATGTTAACACCAAAAAAAGTAAAATACAGAAAGTGGCAGACAAGTAGAACTGATATGACGAAAGTCACTCCAGATACTCGTGGTATCACTGTGGCATTCGGTTCATTTGGACTTAAAGCAATGTCAGGTGGACGTATCCGTTCAAACCAGCTTGAGTCAGCTCGTAAGGCAGGACACAGAGCGATAGGTAAGACAGGACGTATGTGGATAAGAGTATTCCCTGATAGACCTTTCACAGCAAAGCCAGCAGAAGTAGGTATGGGAAAGGGAAAAGGAGACCCACAAGGATACTGTTTGGATGTTAGACCCGGAAGAATATTATTTGAAGTAGACGGTGTAACAGAAGCGATAGCGAAGGAAGCTCTTCGTAAAGCAGGAACAAAGTTACCAGTATCAACTCGAGTAGTAGCAAGATAATTTAAATATATGGAAGCAAAAACAATAAAAAAGAATAAAGTTTTAAAGGGAGTAGTAGTTTCAGACAAAATGCAGAAGACTGTTGTTGTTGAAGTTACTCGCTTTGTTGAACACAAGAAATACGGAAAGCGTATTAAGAAGACAAAGAACTATAAAGCTCATGA
The DNA here is from genome assembly GCA_903821415.1 of uncultured bacterium. Classification (GTDB taxonomy): domain Bacteria; phylum Patescibacteriota; class Minisyncoccia; order Phycocordibacterales; family UBA9973; genus UBA8515. The sequence continues at coordinate 2,646 of CAIJLF010000014.1, forward strand.
TGAGAATAATGTTAAGAAGATAGGAGACGTAGTCGAGATCGAAGAGACAAAGCCAATGTCTAAAGATAAGCATTTTAAAGTAATTATTTAATAAATATATGATTCAAGACGGAACAGTAGTAGTTATAACGGACAATGCCGGCGGAAAAGTTGGTAAAGTTTTCAAAGTACTTGGCTCTTCAAAGAAGCGTTATGCTGCTATAGGAGAGAAGGTAATAATTTCTGTTAAGATCGCAGATCCTCGTAAGGCTGTAAAGAAAAAGGATGTTCATCAGGCTGTTGTCGTTCGTACTGTCAAAGCTTTCAGAAGAAAGGATGGTTCATATATTCGTTTCGATGACAACGCAGTAGTTATTCTTGAAAAAGATAAGCTAGATCCAAAGGGTGGTCGTGTTTTCGGTCCTATTCCTCGTGAACTTGCAGAAAAGGGATACCAGAAAATTATTTCATTAGCACAAGAAGTTATATAATTTTATGAAAATAAAAAAAGGAGACAATGTAATAGTTATCGCAGGTAGTAATAAAGGCAAGAAGGGAAAAGTGCTAAAAGCAATTCCATCTGAGAACAAGGTCATAGTTGAAGGTGTAAACATGAGAAAGAAAGCCCACAAAGCCAAGAATACAGGGGACAAGAGTCAGATATTAGAGATTTCTATGCCTATCCATGTATCAAATGTGTCTAAGCAAGATTAATTAAATTTTATGGAAACAGTAAAACAAAAAGAGAAAAAAGCATATAGTACACTTAAAGCCAAGTATGGTTACAAGAACGTCATGGCAGCTCCTCACCTAGTAAAGGTTGTGATAGCTTCTGGTACAGGTTCAGGACTTAAGAGAAATAAGGATCACAACAAACTAGTTATCGAAAGACTTTCAAAGATAACAGGCCAGAAACCTGCTACAAAGAGTGCAAAGAAGTCTATCGCTTCCTTCAAAATTCGTATTGGAGATCCAGTAGGAGTCATGGTGACTTTGAGAGGTGCTCGCATGTATGGATTCCTAGATAAGCTTATAAACGTTGCTATCCCTCGTACAAAGGACTTCCGTGGCATTGAAAGAAAGATTGTTGATAGTATTGGTAATCTAACTATGAGTATCAAGGAGCACACTATCTTCCCTGAGACAGGTGATGAAGAATTAAAAGATGTTTTCGGACTTGGAATCACTCTAGTAACTACAGCAAAAACTAAAGCCGAAGCAACAGAATTCTTTGAACTTATCGGTGTACCATTCAAAAAAGCATAATTACTTTAAAATACCCCCTAAACGGGGGTATTTTTGTATCTCGTTGAATAAATATACCACATATGATATATTTATATCGAATTAAATTAATTTTTATGGCAGATCCTAATGTTGATTTTGAAAAGGACCTCTCTCCGGATAATTTGAGAACCTATTTAAGTGAGGAGGAAATACATGAATATCCCTATCTTGGGGGTTACAAAGAATTTTCATCTCCCAAAAGAGATGATCTAACTAATAGTGAGGAGAATTAAAATCCTTCTAGAAAATTTTTAAAAACCCTCCTTGGAGGGTTTTTATTTAATTAGAGCAATAATTGACAATTATAGCCCTAAAATGTAAGGTTAAAGTAAATTGTAAACATTTAAAAAATAAAGTTATGGAAAAAAAGAAAAAGAAAAAGGTTATGATTGTTATGAGTATGCCAGTATGGCTATCAATTTTTAAAAGTGCCATTCAGCAAGAGCTACCATACTTAGCAAATGATGCGATTTATATTGATTCATTTGATAAGGCTGTAGATTTATCTCCAACGGATTGTGATCTGGTTGTGATATCTTGCGATGATTTTAAGGAAGAAAAATCTGACAGTAAAAAGACCAAAAAAGAAACAGGTCCTGATTATGAGAAAAGTGGGTGTAGTCTTGCGGAAATAATTAAAAGAATAAATCCTAATTGTAAATTTTATGTTTTCTCTGAATTTGAAGTAGAGAAAAATGAATTTATTGATGGGAGTGTCAAAATACATCAATTTGGCAATTTTTATTCTTCTGATGTACTTAAAGCTTTGAAGTTTTTACGCTAGTTCATTCGAAAATTCTTTAAAAGAGTCCTTATTTTATAAGGGCTCTTTATTGATTTAGAGGGTAATATGATTGACAAATCTACTTAAATATGCTATTATATACGAGTATTTAAGTTCTTTGATATTTTTGGTTTTTAGTTGATTTTGTTAGCTGCTTCAAGGGTCTTTAAGGATTTTTGAGACAGTTAACAAATGTAATTTAATCAATTTAAAAATTAATCTCATGAGTCTAAAAGAAATCGCTTTTATGATTAGCCTTATACAGGCAAACTACCACAGAAGGATGTTTTACTTCTGGTTGAATATTTTTTTTATTGCCGCTGCAAGTGCAATAATTTACTATAATTACACTATAGATCACTCTGATCAGAGTTCTGCTTTCTCATCATTTCTAATCATTTTTTTGGATTAATCGTTATAATGATTTCATTGTTTAGAGCTTTTGTGGTCTATATCATTAAACCTGGTAAATTTACCTATGAACCAAGTTTGCCTTGGTCTATTAAGAAAGCTCAAATGACTGCATTAAGGGAAAAAGCAGCTTCAAAATCTCAGGGATTTGAAGGGCTTCGTTATTGTCCTGTATTACATGAGTATTTTGAATTAAATTAAACATTAAAAACCCAAAAAATGAAAAACTTTGAAGAAAAAATTCCAGAAACACTAAAAAAAGTGTTTGATGAATTAACCGCAAAATCAATCAAATTTTACGATTGCTATGGTTATAAAACAGCAGAAATCGAAGTTGCTGGAGTAAAAATCGGTATCGGCATAAACTCTAATCACTCTTCAATTAAGATTTTTGGTGTCAAATCTCGTAGCAATAGCGATAATGACCGTAAATTTTACCAGTCGTTTAGTATTGGAACCTTGGACGGTTCACGAAATTCTCCTTATTGGAACGTTGAATTGGCTCGAGGTATGCTTTTTGAGAGGGATTTTTTATTAATTTCTCAACATTTCTGTGCGGCAGGTGAAATTATTAAAATGATAGAAATAATTTCTGAAGAAATATTTATCGAACAAGGGTAAGAGTAATTCTTAATTTACTCAAAATCAGAGCCGGTGACGTAGTCGCCGGCTCTATTTAGTTTAGCCATATTTATATTAGCTACTAAAAACTAGTTACTAATCACTAATTATTTGACATACCCTCATTCATTTGCTAGTATAAGCCTACGTGAGTTTTAGATCCGTTTGTCTCCTTGAGTAGTTCGGTCGACCGAAATATTTAAGAAAATAAACGAGATATCACCTCACCATTAGCTAGCTTCTAGATGCTAGCTCGTAATTAATAATATATGGCAAAAACATCAGTAACAGCAAGACATTTAAAAAAGTCAAAATTTAGTACACGAGAAACAAATCGTTGTTTTCGTTGTTCACGTGGTCACGCTTATATGAGAGACTTCGGTCTTTGTCGTATTTGCTTCCGTGAGCTCGCAAATGAAGGTATGCTTCCTGGGGTTCGCAAATCAAGTTGGTAAAAATAAGTACCCTAGGCCTTGCCTTGGGAATCCTAAAGGCAAGGCCTAGGGTGCAATAATTTAAAAAATATTATGGATCAAATAGCAAACATGGTGAATATGATAAAGAACGCAGGACGTGCTGAGCACGAGTCTGTAACTGTGTCATTTTCCAAAATCAAACAAGCAATAGCAGACTGTCTATTAAAAGAAGGTTATATTTCTTCTGTTTCAAAAAAGACGAAGAAAGGATTCCCTGTACTTGAATTAGGTATAGTCTATGTAGATGGTACTCCAAAAGTAACCGGAGCAGAACGTGTTTCAAAGTCTTCATGCCGAGTTTATAAAGGAGTTAAAGATATTCGTTATAATAAAGGTGGTTCAGTTTTGACTGTTTATTCAACACCAAAAGGTATTTTGACAGATAAAGAAGCACGTAAAGAAATGGTCGGAGGAGAAGTATTGTTTAAAATGTGGTAATTAAAATAAATATATGTCACGTATAGGAAAACAAACAGTTATAGTTCCCGCAGGTACAGAAGTAAGTCTTTCTGGATCAACTCTTTCAGTTAAGGGTCCAAAAGGTTCACTAGTTCGTAATTTCCCAGGACCTGTCACTATCCATATAAATGGTAGTGAGATTACTTTTACTCCCAATAAAGAGGGTGATCGTTCAGTCAATGCACTTTGGGGTACATATGCTTCACATGTGAAGAATATGGTTATCGGAGTTACTGAAGCTTATACAAAGAAGCTTATCTTAGAAGGAGTTGGATTCAAGTCAGAAGTAGCAGGTAAAATGCTAAATCTTGCTCTTGGTTTCTCCCACCCTGTAAAAGTAGAAATACCAGAAGGCCTTATTGTAACAGCAGAGAAGAATAACATAACAATCACAGGTATCGATAAAGAGCTTGTAGGTTCATTTACCGCATCAGTCAGAGCAATGAAAAAGCCAGAGCCTTATAAGGGTAAAGGTTTCCGTTATAATGATGAAGTTATTCGTCGTAAGCAAGGCAAGAAAGCTGCTTAATCTAATTAAGAATTAAAATATATGAATAAAAAATTAGAAAAAAGATTAAGATTAAAGAAAAAGATTCGTACAAAGATATTTGGTACTTCAGAATGTCCACGTCTTTCAGTTTTCCGCTCAAACAATTATATCTACGCTCAAATGATAGATGACTCCAAGAGTATCACTGTTGCTTCTGCTTCAGATATGGATGTAAAGACAGGAACAAAGACAGAGCGTTCAGTTCTAACTGGTACAAATATCACTAAAGCATCAAATGCAAAAGGTATTAAATCTTGTGTTTTTGATCGTAATGGATTTAAATATACAGGTCGCATTAAGGCACTTGCAGATAGTGCAAGAGCTTCAGGACTAAAGTTTTAATATAAATATATGGATACAACAAAACCAAAACAATATACACCAAGTAGTGGAGCTCCTCGCGGAAATACTGGAGGTGGCTATCGTGGAAATAACAACAATAATAAACGTGAAGGAGGCGATAGAAAGCCAAGAACTTTCTTCGAAAAACCAAAACCAGAATTTGACCAGAAGATGGTTTCTATAAGAAGAGTTACTCGTGTTGTTGCTGGAGGACGCCGTATGACATTTGCAGTTGCACTTGCTATAGGAGATAAGAAAGGTTCAATCGGTCTCGGTACTGGAAAAGGAGGAGATACAGCAATGGCAATAGCAAAAGCACTTCGCCAAGCAAAGAAGAACATGTTTCGGATCAAGACTACTAAGGACATGTCTATCACTCACGAAGTTTCATCAAAGTTTTCAAGTTCAAAACTTACTATGATGCCAAACAGAGGGAAGGGGTTGGTAGCAGGAAGTACAGTTCGCGATATGCTTATACTAGCAGGACTTAAGAATATCACAGCAAAGCTTCATTCAGGTAGTAAGAATAAGTTAAACAATGCTCGTGTCGCTTATAAGACTCTATATATGCTAAAGGCAAGTAATGCACTTCCAAAAGTAGCAGCTTTCATAGCAGAGCAAGAAGTTGAAGCGAAAGTTGAGAGTAAAGAATCAGCAGTAGAAGTTAAATAATAAAATTTTATGGAATTACATACATTAAAAAGAGAACATCCAAATAAAAAAGCAAGACTAGTAGGCCGTGGAGGTACACGTGGTAAGACTTCAGGACGTGGAGGAAAGGGGCAGACAGCTCGTGCTGGTAACAAGCGTCGTCCACAAATGCGTGATATAATCAAAAAGATTCCAAAGCTTCGTGGTTACCGTTTTGCATCTTTCGATATAAAGCCATCACCGATAAACGTAGGAGCATTAAACGTATTCGCTGCAGGATCAATCATAAGTCCAGAGACATTATTTGCAAAGAATCTAGTACGAAGAGTAGGAGGCAAACTTCCAACAGTCAAGATACTAGGTAACGGTGAAATAACAGTAAAAGTAGTAGTTGAGAATTGTATTTTATCTAAGACAGCAAAAGAAAAAATTGAGAAAATTGGTGGAACTATAAAATAAAAAATGGAAACC
>CAIJLF010000015.1 GCA_903821415.1 uncultured bacterium
AATATTAAAGTTGAAGATGTTTCAGATATAGAGAAAGCAGTCAAAAAATGTGACTTCGTATTTTCTGCTTTTGAGATTAGTGATAAAAATTTAGTAAAAGAAATAGAAGAAAAGTATGCGGCGGCTGGTATCCCTGTAGTATCAAACGCATCTGCCAATAGATGGACTCTCGACGTTCCAATGCTTATACCTGAAATAAATTCGGATCATCTAGATATTATTCCTATACAAAAAAAGAATCATGACTGGGACAAAGGATTCATAGCTGTGAAGCCAAATTGTAGTCTTCAGAGCTATTTAACACCTGTATATGCACTGATAAAGGCTGGCTACCCTATCAATAAAATAATGATAACTACACTTCAAGCAGTCTCTGGTGCAGGTTACCCAGGAGTACCTAGTCTAGATATGATTGACAATGTAGTGCCATTTATCGGTGGTGAAGAAGACAAAACAGAAGAAGAGCCTCTTAAAATATTAGGATCAATAAAAGAAAATAAATTTACCAAAAATAAAGATATAAAAATATCTGCTACTTGTACGAGAGTCCCTGTGACAGATGGTCATCTAGCTACAGTAAATATTTCATTTAAAGATAAAAAGCCATCAAAAGAAGAGATTATTAAAATTTGGAAGGAATTCAAATCAGTTCCTCAAGATTTAAAACTTCCTTTCGCTCCCATACAACCAATAATCTATACAGAGGAAGAAAATAGACCTCAACCTAAAAAAGATAGAAATACAGATAAAGGAATGGCGACAACTGTTGGAAGACTAAGGGACTGTAAAATATTCGACTACAAATTTGTTGCACTCTCTCACAATACAGTCCGTGGAGCAGCCGGTGGTGGGATACTAAATGCTGAACTATTGGTTAAAAAAGGATTTATCAATTAGGTTCTAGTGAATAGTTTATAGCAATAAATAAAAACACATCGGTTTAACCGATGTGTTTTTATTAGAAACTATTCACTAGTATACAAATCACTAAAATATCTACCAACCAAATTCCTTACCTACATCTTCAGGAGATTCACGTTTTTTAGCTACTACAATATGACCATTTTCTGCAATTATTTTAATAGGTGAAGATAGCATACAATGCTTTGCAGCAAGTGAATTCTGATAGGCACCTGTATCGTAGACGACTATATACATAGGGTCACCTTCATTATTACTAGAATCATAGTCTGGAAGAGTGACTGCACCATCTGTACCAGTATAAATATCATCTGAATCGCAAGATGATCCAGCCAGCCAAACATCCGTCAATTCTCCATCCTTCTTATTATTAACTGGTGAGATTGCCCACTTTTGCTTGATAGCCCAAGTGTCTAGTAGGTCATTCATAAAACTACCATCCATAACATACCATTTTTTAGCTGGACAATTTTTTTGCTGAATAGACTTTGTATCTATAATTTTAAAAACAGAGATCTGAGCAGGAGCAACTATATACCTACCCCACTCACAGACTATATTTGGATGTGGTAATTCTCTTTTTTCTGATTCCTTCTTCACTAATTCAAGAATTTTCTTTAATAATTTATCTACTGGGTATCCCCTAGTTCTCATATATGGGATGGGCATACCTCCTCCTATATCTAAGGTATCAAGAGACGGGTTCTGTTCTTTTAATTTAAAATAAACATCAAGAGCGTACTTTATAGGGACAATAACATCAGAAAGTTTTTCTATTTGAGAGCCAATATGGTAATGAAGAATCTTTAAATTTTTAAATGTTCCCATCTTTAGAATTTCCTTTGCAGAAAAACCAAAACGATCTATCGGTTTGTTCCAGTATGAAGCAGACTTAATAGGCATATCGAGTCTAATACCGACATCGTATTTTGAGTACTGTAAAAAGCGTAATTCATTTGGGCCTTCTATCAATGGGAAAATTTTAACACCTTTGTGCTGTAGATCGTCTATAAGATTTATATATTTATCAGTTTTTGGTCCAGAACAAAGAATACGGATATTCGGATTGAAAGTTTCTTGCTCAAGCATCTTTTTAACTAACCAAAGTTCATTATAGGATGAAGTCTCTAAGTGTGCACCTTCTCCTACGATAGACATAACCATCTCCTTTGTCTGGTTTACTTTCATAGGATAATGGTAGAAGAATTTACCCTTATATCCTACTTTTTTTGATAAAGCAGCTGCCAAGTCTAAGAAATCTTCCAGTCTCTCTTCAATGACAAAAGGCATCAATATTTCTAGTGATGTTCCAAATTTCTCAGCCAAGTAACGGACATTATATATGTTGTGTCCTTCTTTTATTATTAAATCTCCGTCTTTGTTAAAATCAAAGTATTGAGTGTTAAAATCATTTATACCAAGCTTCCAAAGTTTCTTAGAAGCGATTGAACGTTTTGTCATTCCTTTTATCAAGCATTAATATCACGATAAATCTCGTTATACCACGGCCTGTAATAAAAAATAATAATATTGACAATAATAGCAAAAATATGGGATTTGTAAAGAAATTAAAGTCCTTCTTCTTTTAACTTCTCTATTATTTCCTTATTCTTCCTAGAAAGCTTATTTGGCATAATCACCTCTATGTTGATAAGTATATCTCCTCTACCACGAGTGGAAGGGACTCCTTTACCTTTTACCCTCAGAATTTCTCCATTATTTATACCTTCAGGAATTTTAACTTCTATTTTTTTGCCTTCTAAAGTAAGAAGATCATAAGTCATACCGAGAAGGGCATCCGTAAGCTTAATTTTCAAATCCATCACTAGATTCAAATCTTCACGAGTAAATACTGAATGAGATTTAACGTATAATTTAATATATAAATCCCCTGTTTCTCCACCCTGAATTGCCTCTCCTTGACCTCTTACTCTTAAGGTCTCGCCATTGTTTATCCCTGCTGGTATTTTTACACTTATCTCTTCGTCTTTTTTAATAACTCCAGAACCATGACAAACAGAGCATTTTTCAAATGGAATCTTGCCATTACCTAGACAAGTATCACAGGTTTTGACAGTAGAAAAGTTTCCTAAGATTGAGCGTCTCACTTCTCGGACTTGACCCTGACCATTACAAACTTTACATGTATCCATCTTGCTCCCTGGCTTTCCTCCTGAACCACTACAGGTATGACAAGTTGATTGTTTATTAATTTTAATTATCTTATCTACACCGAAGATTGATTCTTCGAATGATAAATTTATCTCTGTAGACATGTCTCTACCTTTTCTGGCCTTCTGTCTTCCTCTTCCACCTCCAAAGAAATCACCGAAAATATCACCCAAGTCTCCCATATCGAATTCAGCCCCTCCGTTCTGACCAGTGAAATCAAACCCTCCAAAGCCTCCTTGTCCACCATATCCTCCTCCACCAAAGCCTTGAGGCCCATCTGCACTACCAAACTGATCAAAAGAAGATCTCTTCTTATCATCTGAGAGTACCTGATATGCTTCATTTATTTCTTTAAACTTTTTATCATCACCATTATTCTTATCAGGGTGGTGAGTATGAGCAAGCTTGTGAAAAGCTTTTTTTATTTCTTCTTTTGAAGCATTTTTATCTACTCCTAATGTTTTGTAATAATCTTTGGGCATAATTTTTATAATAACATAAAATTTAATTAAGCGAATTCTCAAATAGTCTCTGAAAAATACCTTGCGCAGGCTGTCGAGCCGAGCAGAGCAAATTTTCAGCAGAAAATTATGTCGTGTTTTTAAAAAAGGAAAGTTTCGTAATTAAAGCCCAGCAAAACAAAACTCCCGCCAGCTAGGCGGGAGTTTTTAGTTTTTTATTTCTTCAACACTCGGTTAACCTCGTTCAGAATTTCCTTCGGCGTGACTGTTGCTTTGATGATGTAGTTTATCGCTCCCAAACTTTTGCCCATTCTGATTTGTTCGTCAGCGCCGAAATTGG
>CAIJLF010000016.1 GCA_903821415.1 uncultured bacterium
AAAATTTATTTTGATTAAACAATTGCATAGCAAAACCCCACCGAGCAATCGGTGGGGTTTTGTATTTTATATACGAATCATATATAATGTTATCAGTCAGTCGTTGTGTCCTAAAGTCAGCGGCTGCACTCACATATGCAATTGTGTTGGAGGTTAGCACCCGCTGACTTTAGAACATAAATAAAAAATCCTCGATTATTTCGAGGATTTTTTATTTATAATTTAATTTTGACAAAGCATCCCAGTTGGTGGAATTTTTATAGTAGATAAAGATCCTTTATAGTCTACACACAAATATTCTTCATTAGGCATCTTTGCAGAGGCTATCCATTCTTTATTCGAATCCTTACATTTATAAACTGTGCCTTTTGGAAGAGTAATGGCTAGCTGATAAGCTCCTTCATTACCTTTCGAAGAGCAAAATCCTTTATAGCCATTTTTATCGCTATTATAAAATATTTCTGCTTGAGCCCTCATACTTGCTAAAATACTTTTAATTGAATTATCCTCTGCTGAACTACTATTAGCTGTAACTACCTCATTTCCTAAAGAAGTACTGCCTTTAACATCTGTAGGCAATGAAGAAGAACTAGTGGAATCAATTTTAATAGGAGTGACTGCGGTACTATCAACTGGTAATGTCGGTGGATTTGAATTATTAGTAACAATTCCACCAAATGCATCCTTTAGTAATTCCTCTATTGTCATACTTTGAGATGGTACAGCTACAACAACAGGTTTATTCCAGCCCGTATAATTAATAACTGCATCTATTTTTGAATATCCATCAGCGATATTGTCTGGATTAGAAACTTCAGTACTAACTATTATTTTATGAGGTAACTTATCAAATACACCAATCCATGCTTCGCCTTTAAATACTTTAATAGCACTCGATATCTTATCAAAATTCGATGAATCAAACTGAGGCGCAGTATTATTCTTGTCTAATCCTTGAATGTAGACAGTCATTTCTTTTAAAAATGCGATTATTCCATTCTTATCTAAATCAAAATCAAAATGATAAGATAGAGAACCATCTACTATTTGAGGTAAGTGCTTTTTAGTTATTTTTATAAAGCTAGCATTTTTCACCATATCACTTATATGTTTCTTCTGTTCATCAGTAAGATTATTAATTATATCTGAGTTAACTGAGAGAGAACTCAACATTGGATTGCTAGTAATATTACCTGACTTATCCTTATAAGGTAAAATTATCCATTTATTTTCAACTGGCTTAAGAGAAAAGAATCCAAAATTTGGAGCTTTGGTAAAACTAAAATACAAGGAACCATCACTAGCTCTAGTTTCAATGTTTGCTTCTATACTACCTGATTTGACCGAATAAGAATTATTAAACTTAATATTTTTACTATCACTAAAATCAAAAGATCCAGTCATACCAAAGGTAGAAAGGCTTGAAACTCCTGGATTTGACTTCATCATATCTGATAATGATTTAAGATTCGATAAATCTAAATTTAAATTAAAACTAAGAGAAAGACTCGTATTTTTCTTCGATGAGTCTAATACTTGTGAAAATAATTTTGATGTAGATATAAAATACCCAGAAGTATAAGCAACAAAGCCACCTAATATCAAAAAGATAGCTATAACTATTATAATGCTTATCTTTAATAGTTTCTTATGAGAACTAGGTTCTGAAGATGAAGGTGAATTAGACGAGACAAATGGATCTACTTGTATAATTTTTTGATTAATTTGAACAGGAAATTCTTTAGGTTTATCAAGAATCTGATCTACCTCCACTTCAGGCTTTTTATTAATGATAGCAATAGCTTCTGCAACATCAGAACTACTCCACCCTTGCGTGATTAATTTATTTGTAATAGCTTCTTGAGTTACACCTGATATAATCTCATTTTTAACAAATTCTATAAGTTCTGGCGTGGTCATATA
>CAIJLF010000017.1 GCA_903821415.1 uncultured bacterium
CCAAATCGCAATAAAAGTAAAAAATCAAAATAAATTTCAGAGCTCAAGCTACAAGCTACCCTATTTTAAAAGAAACTGCGGGAGGGGCGAACACCCAGACCCTCATCCTGAACGCCGAGATCACCGGCACCCACACAGAGCTCGCCGCTGTCCGGATCCCAGCCAGCATCGACGAGACGAGCGCCCGATTTTGTGGCTAACCATGTCCAACCGTCTTCGTCTAGGTGTTTACCTGTTTCTTCAAAGTATTTCCTTTGGAAGACTAGGTAGTCCTCTAGAGTGAGTGCTTGATCTAGTTTTACATCTTGACCCTTGGTATTCCTGGTTTTGGCTAGTTCTGGACGATCTTTGAGGTTTTGAGCCTTGTGAACGAGAACAAGACGTGGCTTGTCGACATTAGAACTAACCGCACCAGCAAATCCGCCACCTTCTTTGAAGTTACCATATTCATAGTTACCCTTCTCCATCTTCATTTTGTCGGCTAACTCTGGTAGAGATATATTTCCAGGAACAAGAAGAACATCATCAAAACCGTTTTGTTCAATAGCCTCTTGTATTTCAGTACTGTTTCTATTCCAGATTTCAGCGATTGACTCTTCGAAATCTGGTGGTAAGTCTAAGCCTGTTTTCTGGTATAGATCTAGGAATTCCTTGGTTTTGGCTTCGAGATCTAGAGTGATGGATTCTTTTTGATATATTGCTTCGATAGTTGAAACTAATTGTGGTAATTCTTCCTTGCTATCAATTGTAGCTTTCACCTTCTCTGCCCTATTCATCATACTTTCAATTTTTGACTGAAATTGTTCCTTTCTCTTTTCTCCTGCACCAGATTCCTCACCATCCTTGTCTTCAAAATCACCTGTTTCAAGCATTGCATCGTAGTTGTCCAGACTTTCTCGAAGTTCTCCAGTTAATGCACCAAAACGCTTTTCCAAAGCTCCACGAAGCTGTTCTTGTGTTTTTTCAGGTCTGTTGACGCCAGATTTTTCATCCTTTTCTGGTTTCTTGGCTGTTGCCATTTCTATGATTGATTCTGGGGATGACATAGTGAGATAAATTGATGTTATACAAACTTAAAAGCTATCTTTTCAATTTCTTCGATAAAAAACTTCTTAACTTCTTCCCAACTGACATCAAAATGAAGTACGAGTTGTGGATCATTTTCCGCATCTTCAAAATACACAAGACTCTTAATGATATGATGATAATCATGTGCTACAGATGGATATTGTTCTTTCAATCGTCCTATGGTTTTTTCTAAAGGCTCTAGATTCTTTGCACACCAGTACAAATCAAAAAAATCTCTTTTCCTACCTCTTTGAGAAACAGCAACTACTTTCATAACCGCAATATCTATCGGCTGAAGTATATATACATTTCCGTAACGAATAAATTTCTGTTTCGGAATAAAATATGGATAGGCAATAAAACTAGCCTTTGCTTTGAATAAAGTTCCGTAAATAGTACTTGGTCTATCACTGTTAATCTCCCAATTTTCATTTCCACTGAAATGACCCGTGACTTCTGTCGATTCAAAGCTGGCCTCAGTAGTAAAAAAATCTAGATCAACAGATGTACGATGGCCTGTTTGCAAGGCTAGGGCAGTTCCACCAGCCAAATACCATCCAAATTTACCAATCCATTTCTCAGCAGACAAAAAATCCAGAGCCTTCTTTGTAGATTTAGGTATTGCATCCCAATAAAAATCTAGCTGTTTTTCAGTAGGAGTGTCCATAGGTTTTTTGTTTCTGGTCTCAAACTTCGAGATTTCATAACAACTTTTTTTATTAAAGCAAAATTGTAAAAATTTCTAAGCCATCTGACTTCTTTGTCGTTACCATGGTCAAGAACACGCTCAATCACATATTGAGCGTGTTTGTCCAAATCTATATTTTCTGGGTTAGTATCCCAAAATAGTGATTCTCTGAATTTCATATGTATATTATAGCATATTTACACACAAATCCCAAATCGCAATAAAAGTAAAAAATCAAAATAAATTTCAGAGCTCAAGCTACAAGCTACCCTATTTTAAAAGAAACTGCGGGAGGGGCGAACACCCAGA
>CAIJLF010000018.1 GCA_903821415.1 uncultured bacterium
AGAGTTAATTAATCTTAATAGATTTATTATATCATATTAATATTAGAGATTTTTCAACTTATTAACAGCTAAATCTATGCGCTTTAAAGTCTCTGATTTACCAATCAAAGAAGCTGATACAAAAGGATCTGGAGACTTATCTTTACCAGTCACAGCGACTCGTAGAGGCCAAAGTACATCACCTTTACCGTTGGCTTCAACGTATGGCCAGATGGCAGTCTTGATTTGATCTGCAGTGAAATTGTCTTCTAAATCGCTTTTGGAGATTGATTCGATAAGTGCTTTAACTTCTATTAAATGCTTCGAAGCTATTTCTTTATCAGGATTCTTCTTCCACAATAATCTTTCAGTAGGGTAATCGGACAGGCTGGCAATAAAACTCAACTCCCCTTCCCCGGTGAAGAGTTTTGGTGCATCAGAGAGAGAAATTATTTTTTCGCGAATAAGAGGCAAGGTTTTGGCTGTAATGAGTGATTTATCCGATCCAAGATAAGGCTGTAAACGTCCCAGGAAGTCATCGTCCGATAACGCTTTTACGTATTCATGGTTATACCAATCAAGTTTGTCCTCATTGAAGGTACCGCCACTTTTTTGAACCTTACTCAAATCAAAGTCGCTTTTTAATTGATCCATAGAGAAAATCTCTTGATCTGTACCAGGATTCCAACCAATCATGGCAAGTATATTGATCATAGCTTCTGGTAAATAACCCTCTGCACGGTATTCAAGAATATCCTTTGCACCATCGCGTTTGCCTAGTTTTTTGGTTTTATCATCACGAAGTATTGGTGGAAGTGTTGCAAAAATTGGTACATCGAATCCTAGAGCTTCATAAAGACTCAAATATTTAGGAGTACTAGAAATAAACTCTTCACCACGGAGGATGTGCGTAACATTCATTTCTTTATCATCTATGATATGAGCAAAGTTATATGTAGGATAGCCGTCAGTCTTTATGATAATAAAGTCATCGAGCGCCTCTGGGCCAGCCTCGAGTTCACCTCGAACATCGTCATTCCATTTATATCTTTTAATACTAGGAGTTTTTAATCGAAGTGGCTTTGTGCCATCCCAAGGAACTTTCATTTGCTCTTCGCTTGGTCTATATTCGCGGTATAGAAACGGTCTCTTTTCCAATTCAGCCTTCTTACGAAATTCACTTAACTGCTCATCAGTGTATGGATCTGGATATGCCAAACCTTTCTTGATCAATTCAAGTGCATACTTTTTATATATAGGCAGACGTTCAGATTGTATACATGAACCAAAGGGTCCTGGTTTATCTGGTCCGAAATCCCAGTTTATGCCAAGCCATGAAAGTGAATTCTGAATATGCTGTACTGAACCTGCCACCTCGCGCTCCTTGTCTGTATCTTCTATACGTAAAATGAACTGGCCTTTGTTTTTACGAGCCAGCAAGTATGCAAATAAAGCGGTACGAACACCACCTATGTGCATAAAACCTGTTGGTGATGGTGCGAAACGCGTTATTACGGGTTTATTATTCATTTCACTATTATAGTTTAATTTTAGTAATCAGTAAACAAAAAATCGCAAGATTAAACCTGCGATTCTCTGTTTTCTATTTACTATTTACTACTACCCCTTTATCTGTGAGCTAACTGAAGCTGAGGCATGGAAAACCTTCATGATAATATTTCCATTTGCATCTACGAGAGGTTTGTCGTTAGTTGTACTAAATGTCTTGTCACCATTATCAGAATACATAACTGCGTAATATGTTGCACCATCTACCATAGGTGAAGAAAGAGTAATCTTGCCTGGATTGAT
>CAIJLF010000019.1 GCA_903821415.1 uncultured bacterium
AGTAAGAATAAATAAAGCTAATGCAACAAAGCTCCTGTTAACAAGGTTCTCGGACGAGGGGACGGGAGCCGGTGCCAGACCATTGTTCTCAGGACTTTGTTGCATTAGCTTAAGAATACAATGAATAAAGAAATACAAATATATACAGACGGATCATCATTGGGGAATCCAGGGCCTGGTGGGTGGGGGACTGTAATAGTAGAAAATACAAAGATAATACATGAGCTAGGGGGTCACGATAAAGACACGACAAATAATCGTATGGAACTTCAGGCTGCCATTGAAGCATTGAAGCATATGCATAAAATACACAAGGAAGACATCGTAACTATCCATGCTGACTCAGCTTATGTCCTAAATGGTATAACCAGTTGGATTTTCGGTTGGGAGAAAAATGGCTGGAGGACAGCAAATAAAAAACCAGTTTTGAATCAGGATTTATGGCAAGAACTTATCGGACTTGTCCGAGAGTTTAGAGGGAAGATCATTTGGCAGAAAGTGAAGGGGCACTCGGGTCATATTTATAACGATAAAGCAGATGAGATAGCGACAACATATGCTGCAAAGCATCGTTCTTCTTAGATTTTTTTAATAGCTTCTCTCGAAATGCACACAATAATTTTCTACTGAAAATTTTGCTCGCACTCGGCTCGACAGCCTGCGTGAGGCATTTCTTAAGAACTATTATAAAAAATCTATACGGACTAATTATTTTTTGTAATATGCTTAAAAAGGAAATTATAATAGTTTTTATTTTAATAACAATCGCTTGTGTGCGATTTTTATTTTACCTGCCGAAGGCCCCAGACTATAGTAGTATAGTAGGGAAGAGTGTCTCCTTTGTCGGGCAGGTTAGTGAAGACCCAGATATACGTCTGAAGAATAAACACTTGAATATTAAATTGAAAGATCAGGATGTGAATATTTTAGTATTTGTCGGAAGGGATGTAGAAGTTGCATATGGAGATCAGGTAAATGTGAAAGGTGTACTAGAAGAGCCTGAGAATTTTACGACATCTGTCGGTAAGGAATTTAATTATAAAAGATATCTAGCGAATAAAGATATTTATTATCTGATTAAAAATGCAGATATTGAAATAATATCAAGTGGTAATGGTAGTAAAATAAAAACTTTATTATTTAGAATTCGTAATTCTTTTATAAGAAATATAAATAGAGTTATACCCATGCCTGAGAGCGACCTGGCCAATGGCTTGATCCTTGGAGTTCGAGGTGGCTTTGATGAAGAAACCAATAAGGAATTCATAGATACAGGGACTATCCATATGATCGCCCTCTCTGGCTACAATGTATCTATCGTAGCCGATGGTGTGATGAAGACTTTCGGTACGATACTCTCACAAACTCTTTCAATAGTTTTAGGAATAGTAGTTATACTTTTATTTATCATTATGACTGGTGCATCTTCGACTGCAATTCGTGCAGGTATTATGGCTACTATAATGCTCCTAGGTAGGATGACTGACAGGAAGTATGTCGCAGGGAGGGCACTCGTCGTAGCAGGGCTTCTGATGGTGGCTTATGATCCTAGAGTTCTAGTTGATATGTCTTTTCAATTATCTTTTATAGCTA
>CAIJLF010000020.1 GCA_903821415.1 uncultured bacterium
AATACCCTTACCATCCATCCATGTATCTACAAGGATAAGGTGAGAATCTGTACCCCCTGAAATGATATGCCAGCCCTTCTTTTGCAATTCCTTAGCTAAGACTCTTGCATTCTTCACTACTTGCTTGGCATACTTTTTAAATTCTGGTTTTGAGGCTTCGAGGAATGCAACAGCGGCAGCAGCAATAGTATTCTCATGAGGACCACCGAAGAGTCCAGGGATAACCATCTTGTCCAACTTCTTATCGAATTCTCGTGCATCTTTCTTCACAAATAAAATCGCATGTCTTGGACCACGAAGTGACTTGTGGGTTGTAGTCATGACAGAGTCAGCGTATGGGAATGGTGATGGATAAGCTCCCCCTGCGACAAGCCCTGCAAAGTGAGACATATCTACATGAAGAAGTGCTCCACAAGCATCAGCGATCTCTCTAAACTTTTTGAAGTCTACAACTCTCGGATACGCTGTAAAGCCAGCGACTATAATATTTGGCTTTTCTTCTATTGCGAGTTTCTTGATTGCTTCATAATCTATGACTTCTGTATTCTTATCAAGTTCGAACTGAACTGGCTTCCAGAGTTTACCAGTCATAGAGCCTGGATATCCATGAGTAAGGTGACCTCCTGATGAAAGCTTCATACCCATTATCTTTCCACCAACAGGAACAAGTGCGGAATAGAGAGCAAAGTTTGCAGGAGAGCCTGACAGAAGTTGAACGTTCACATGCCAGTCAGTTGGTTTAAGTTTGAAAAGTTTCAAAGCACGAGCGATGGCTAGATTTTCAACCTGATCTACGACCTGATTTCCACCATAGTATCTTCTTCCTGGATATCCTTCTGCATATTTATTCGTAAGCTTAGAACCAAGAGCCTTAAGTACATCATCTGAAACAATGTTCTCAGAAGCTATCAAGTTCACAACGCTTTTCTGTCTCTTTTCTTCTTCCTTTATGAGTTTCTCTATTTGTTTATCGTGCATATATTTGGTGATAAATTAGATTGTTAATGAGCTAATTTTAGCACAATTATAAGTCACAGTAAAAGTTGTTAAAATTACCCTACAAGGTATAATAATCACATGAGAACTTATTTAGATATAGTTGAAAAAATATTAAAAGAAGGTAAAAAGGTTGAGACTAGAACAGGAATAAAAGCCTATACCATAGCAGGAGCTATATTTGAGCATGATATGTCGAAAGGGTTTCCTTTGCTTACAACAAAGAAAACTCCTTTTAAGCTAGTAGCGACAGAATTAGAATTTTTTATAAAAGGAATTACAGATAAGAAATGGCTTCAAGATAAGAACAACCATATCTGGGACGAATGGGCCAAGCCACAACTCGCTCCTTATGGACACGACGAAGAATCAAAAAAGAAAATGCTAGAAGAGAGGGACTTGGGACCTATTTATGGATTCCAATGGAGACACTTTAATGCTCCGTACGAAAACTATGATACTGACTACACAGGAAAAGGAATAGATCAATTAAAAAAAATAGTAGAAACATTAAAAACAAATCCAAGAGATAGAAGGATGATAGTTAGTGCATGGAATCCGCAACAATTCGGAGAGATGGCTCTTCCTCCTTGTCACTACTCTTTTCAAATAACAGTGATAGAAGATAAATTAAACTTGCTTTGGAATCAAAGATCTGTAGATACAATGCTAGGACTACCATTCAACATTGCCAGCTATGCCTTAATGCTTCACATACTTGCAAAAGAAACAGGATTAAAAGAAGGTAAGCTTGTAGGATTCTTAGCGGATGTACATATATACGAAAACCATATTGATGGAGCAAAGGAACAACTTACTAGAGATCCAGAAAAATTCCCTCTGCCAACTATTGAAACAGAGAATTGGCAATCTATCTTCGAATGGGAAGCGGTTAATACAAAATTATTAAATTATCAAAGCTACGACAAAATTCCATTTGAAATAGCAATATAAATCTATGATATTATCTATAATCTCAGCAATTGCAAATAATAACGAAATAGGAATGAAGAATGAACTTCTGTGGAACTTACCTATAGATATGAAGCACTTCCGAGAAACAACGAGCGGTCACCCTGTCATCATGGGTCAGAAAACTTTTGAGTCTCTAGGAGTTTCTCCTGATGGAACTCTTGGAAAACCTCTCCCAAACAGGAGAAATATCGTACTGACTTTAGATAAAGATTTTAAACGAGAAGAAGTAGAAGTTTACTATTCAATAGGTGAATTAGAAAAAGAATTGAATGAAACTATGGGAAAAGAAGAAGAAGCTTTCATAATAGGTGGAGGCCAGATATACAAGCTCTTCATAGATAAAGCCGATCGACTATATATAACACATGTAGATGCGAGCTTCCCTGATGCAGATACACTCTTCCCTGCAATAGACCAGACTAAATGGAAAATAATATCTGAAGACAGGCACGAAAAAGATGAGAAGAATATATATGACTGTAACTTTATAATTTACGAAAGAATTGGCAAATAAATTAAATATGATAAACTTGTAACATGATTTTATCTGACAAAAAAATTTTAGAAAAAATAGATAATGGAGAAATAGTTATAACACCATTTGATGTAAACAATATGGGTGGTAATTCTTATGATGTGCACCTTAGTAAACATTTTGCTCAATACATAGACAAACAAATTGACGCAAAAAAACATAATGAAATTAAACACTTTGAAATACCAGAAGAAGGCTTTGTACTTAACCCTGGGGAATTGTATCTAGGTTCAACACTCGAATATACTGAAAGTCATAAGTATGTTCCATTCTTAGAGGGTAAGTCATCGACAGGAAGACTGGGTATAGATATCCACGCTACTGCAGGCAAAGGAGATGTTGGATTCTGTGGATTTTGGACATTAGAAATATCTACTAGTATACCCGTACGTATATACCCTGGAATGCCTATCGGACAACTTATATACTATGTAGTAGAAGGAGAAGTAGAAAGAATGTATGACAAGAAAAAAAGTGCAAAATATAGTCATCAAGATAAACAACCCAAAG
>CAIJLF010000021.1 GCA_903821415.1 uncultured bacterium
CTTAATTAAGATTTTATTTTTCAGTTTTTCAATTTGATTAAAATATGACGATATTTCTGTTTCTCTGTTTTTAAATAAATTTTTAAGTAAATGAGCAAATAATACTTTATTGTTATTAATCTTTTCAATAGATACCATATCTAGTTCAAGTTCCTTAGAAGAAGTAGTAAATGCTAGTATTGGGTCACTATGTATACTAATTAGAAAACGGTCACTAACAATAAAAGTTATTCTGTTGTTTATAGAAGCATAGATATAGTCATAATTCATCTCAAATCTATCTTCTTTATCGTTACCATTTAGTTTCTCTTGTATATTGGATGGTATGGAATACTCTTCCATGATATGATCTATTTCCTCTTTTGTACCAGATTCTAAATCAATCCAGTTAAGGTCTTTATGGTTGTATTTCGAAATCATATACACCCAGTATACAGCCCCTCTTGCTTTTTTCAAAACTTTTGTGTATTATAAGGCCTGTAGAAAACCTATGTAATTTAGGTCTTTCTATAATATAATATAATATATATGGCAACAGCTAAAAAAACAATCAAAGATGCAAAGGTAGAAAGTAAGGAATTCGCCGTAATTTTTACAGGTGGAAAGCAGTATAAGGTCGCAGTTGGGGATATCCTTAAAATCGAAAAACTTGATGGGGAATTTGCAGTTGGAGACAAAATAACATTTGATAAGGTTTTATTGGTAGATAATGGAGTTGATACTACTATAGGGGCACCATATATCGCAGGAGCAAAAGTTGAATCATTATTCCAAAAAGCAGGCAAGCGTCCAACAGTCACAGTAGTTAAATACAAGCAGAAGAGTAGATACCTTAAGAAGAATGGACACAGACAACCTTTTGTAGAAGTTAAAATTTCAGCAATTAAATAATATTTCAAAAATAGCCTTCGAAAGAAGGCTATTTTTTTTATTATATTTGCAATATCTTATGATTATGTTATAAATACGTAAAATACTTTAAAATGGAAAATAAAAAAATTTGGTTGCTGATGCTCATTCTTAGTATGAGTACGTACTGCTTTTCACGAAAAGTAGAAATTGAAAAGATCATGGTATTATCTTTAGATAAAACCAGATTGCATATAGTAGAAAATACTATATACAGTGATACTTTAAAATCATTAGATGTAGGTGCTCAAATTGTGTACTATATAAATGATTTTTCTCTAAAGGAAATATCGAAAAATGGATACTTCATGCTTCCTGATTCTACTGTTCCGAAATGGACACATTTATTTGGAGACAGAAAGATAATTCGTCATAAGTTGATAATAGAAAATAATAAAATCAATCACGTTTTATTAGATACTAGTATTGTAAAGTCTAACAATATTTTTATTATTGTAATCACAGCACTAATATTATTTTGTTTTACTCTTATCGGCTTGATGTTCAGAGGATTATTTCCTGAAGTTACGAGATTTGCGGTGGGTATCGTCTACTGTTTTTTTCTATTAGCTTATATCATTACTGAGTGGATGACTTTATTTGACGCATTGTATTTAGCATCAGTTATTTCAGCTCCGTTTTTTATAATTTCGTTTAAAAAAACGAGAGTAGAAAAACAATTTAACCGTGAGTTTGAAATGCCAAAACACAAAAAACCCATCTAATTTGATTTTGTAAAATAATTTAAACACCGTATGTCCTACGGTGTTTTTTTTATGACCTGTTCCTTAAAGCATTTTTAATTGTTTCGGAATCAGAATACTCTAACTCTGTTCCAGTAGAAAGTCCACGACCAAGGGAAACAATATTAAAATTATAAGTATTTTGCAGAGGTATTAGTAATTCTCTTAAATACATATCTGTATGTTCACCTTGTGGATTTAATGATAAAGCAATAATCACTTCATTTAGCCCATTATGCTTTGATTGATTTTCAATATTTCTTAATAATTCTTTAGTTCGAACGTAGTTAGGAGTATCCTTTGTCACTATGGGTACAAGTCCACCGAGGATAAAATACATACCATTGTAGTTTTTACTTCTTTTAATATTTTCATAGTCTGCATCTTTCTCCACTATAAGTAGTGAGGACTTATCTGTCTTAGGACTATCGCATACGTCACAAAGCTGATCTTGCTTTGACTGGAAGAATAAAAAACAAGAAGGGCATTGATGAATAGTATTTTTCAAGTCTTGTATTTTATCTCCGAGTTCCTTTACGTAGATAGGATTTTTATGTAGAAGAAAATAAACAAAACGCTTAGCTTGGCGTTCACCAATACCTGGAAATTCTTTAAAATGTTCTGTTAATTTATCTATAGGGTTCATCACGTTTATAAGCAGGTCGCAGTTGATATTCTGTATCTTTAACCTTGCTTAATATTAATTAAATATATAAATAATAATTTATCCTATAAAAACCATGACCGCGGCTTCTAACGGGATTAATTTCCACTAAAATTGATCCATTGCGCTGTTGCTACCACCAGTTGGAGCAAAATTATTCACTCCTGTTTTATCTATAGAAACAAACGTTGTCATTCTCTCATCAAAGTATAGATCTACTTTACCTACTGGGCCGTTTCTGTGCTTTTCAATAAGAATTTCGGCAATATTCGTCTTTTCACTTTCATCTTTACCTTTATCTTCTCTATGTATAAACATAACGATATCTGCATCCTGCTCAATAGAACCTGAGTCACGGAGGTCGGAGAGTCTAGGTCGTCCACCACGAGATTCTACCGCACGAGAAAGCTGTGAAAGGGCTATAACTGGCACATCGAATTCTTTAGCTAGAGCTTTAAGTGAGCGAGATATTTCAGTTACTTGATTCACCATATTGTCATAATTCTTAGAAGTTGACATTAACTGCAAGTAGTCAACGATTATGAGCCCTATGCCGTGTTCTGCGCGAATGCGACGGCACACAGAACGCATACGTACTATAGAATTGCCAGCCAAGTCGTCTATAAAGATTGGGGCTTTAGATAAAGCATCAAGAGAGTCACGAATTTTTGAAAATTCAGTTTCTGAAGTTAGATTACCAGTACGAAGATTCCATGCATTAACTCGAGCTTGTGCAGCTAGCATTCTATCGACAAGTTGCTGTGTACTCATTTCTAGAGAAAATATTACAGTGGGAGTTCCATGATTTAACGCCGCCTGACGAGCAATATCAAGAGCCAAGGTTGTCTTACCCATAGAAGGACGAGCAGCAAGTATAATTAAATCAGACTTTTGAAGACCTGATAAATATTGGTCGAGATCATGGAAGCCAGTAGGTACACCACGAAGCTCACCCTTACTCTCATGAAGTTTTTCAAGTCTTTCCCATGCTTCAGGTAGACTATCCTTAATAGAGGTAAAAGCATGCCCCGACATATTGCAATTGATACCCATCATTCTTTTTTCAGCTTGATCAAGAATTTCGAAAACATTTTCGACTTCATCTTGAAATCCCATTTCTGAAATATCAGACCCAGCATCAACAATCTTTCTAAGAAGATGTTTTTGGGATACTATATCAGCGTAATATTTTATGTTTGTAGATGCAGGTACGGAATTACTAAGTTCAGTAAGATAACTATTACCACCGATAGAATCAAGCTTACCTTTTTCTTTTAATTTATGAGAAACAGAAAGTAAGTCGATAGGGTCTCCCTTGCTAGAAAGTTCAATCATTATATTATAAATATTTGCATGCTTTGCTACATAGAAGGAACTTTCATTTATAACATCATTTATTTCATGAATAGCTGAAGGTCGAAGCATAATAGAGCCTAAAACTGCTTTCTCTGCATCAATACTTTGAGGTGGAATTCTTATATTTGTTTTTTTGTCTATTGCCATACGAGTCATTGTAGCACTTGTTTGAAGAGTATCAAATGCTGAATTTATAATAAGGCTGTGTGTAAAATGTGCAAAACTTTCAATATTTTGATATTATGTTTATATGTCAAAAGAAGTAAAAATTGTTATGACAGGAGATAGGCCTACAGGTAGATTACATTTAGGTCATTTTGTTGGCTCTATTCAAAACAGAATAAAGCTTCAAGACGAGTCAGATAAGTCGTATTATATGGTTGCTGATATACAAGCATTAACTGATAATGCTAGTAATCCAGATAAAGTAAGAGATAATGTGTTAGAAGTTGCACTAGATAATCTAGCTTGTGGTCTTGACCCAAAAAAAACGACTATGTTTATTCAATCTGAAATTCCTGAAATTGCTGAACTTACTATTCTTTTCCTAAACTTAGTTACACTTGCACGACTTAAAAGAAATCCAACAGTAAAAGATGAAATGAAGCAAAAAGGTTTTGGAGAGAATGTTCCAGCTGGTTTTTTAGCATATCCTGTATCACAGGCAGCTGATATTTTATTTTGTAGAAGTAATCTTATTCCAGTAGGAGAAGATCAGCTGCCTGTAATAGAGCAAGTAAATGAAATAGTCGATGATTTCAATCGTATATATGGTGAGACTTTTGATAGAGTCAAGCATATTGTTGGAAACACACCAAGGTTGATAGGTACAGATGGAGGTATCAAAATGGGTAAATCATTAAATAACGGTATTTATCTGTCAGATAGCTTAGAAGAAATTACTAAAAAAGTTATGAGTATGTACACTGACCCAAAACATATACACGTAGAAGATCCAGGTGAAGTTGAAGGTAATGTTGTATTTTCATATCTTGATATTTTTGATACAAATAGAGTTGAAATAGCTGAATTGAAAAAACATTATAAAAAAGGAGGTCTAGGTGATGTAGTGATAAAGAAAAGATTGATAAATATTCTCGAGGATATTATTAATCCTATTAGAACCAGAAGAGAAGAATTGGCTAAAAACCCCGAAAATGTAATGAAAATACTGAAGGATGGTACAAATAATGCTCGTATAATAGCGATAGAAACAATGGCCGAGGTAAGAGAAGCTTTAAAAATAAATTATTTTTAATATGAAATACATATTTGCAATATTACTTGTTATTTTGAACCTTATTAATATACCTCTAAGTATTCTTTATATGAAAGTTCAAAAGTGGTACCTACCAATGTGGAAAAAAGATAAAGTAATATATTTTGCTTTTGCTCCATTTTACTGGATACTTGTAATCCTAACTTTTATTTTTGGCTATCCGTGTGAGATATTAGGAAAATTAGTGCATTAGGTTATATACTGAATTAGTTTGCATAAGATAATAGATGTGTTATTATGAATTCATAACCGTTGACCCAGCTGACACTGGATAGGTGAGAGAAGAAAGTATTACAATGCTATTAGAACTCTCCGTTTATTCACGTAAAGAATATTAATTAAGAGAAAAGTAGGGTGGCACCGCGAAGAAAAATCGCCCCTGCAAATTTATCATTTGATAAGTTTGAAGAGGCGATTTTTTGTTTCCAAATTATTAATATAATAATTAACTAAAATATTTATGCGTACATATGTAAAAGATTTAAAGAATTTTATTGGAGAGACTGTTTCTATCTCTGGTTGGATAGACGTCAGACGTGATCAAGGAAAAATGATATTTCTAGATTTTCGTGATATGACAGGTGTTGTACAAGGTGTTATTTTACCCAATTATACTGATACGTTGGAAGTAGGTAAAACTTTACGTAAAGAATTCGCTGTAAAAGTGGAAGGTAAGGTAAATAAAAGACCAGAGAGGAATATCAAAGAAGGAATTTTAAATGGAGAATTAGAATTAGAAATCCTTGATATAAAAGTTTTAGCTGAAGCAGCTCCTTTACCATTTGATATATCTCTTAGTGGGTATAATCTTGAGCTAACTACAGAACTCGACAATAGAGCTATCGTCTTAAGACAACCTAAGATTCAAGCAGTTTTCAAGGTGGAAGAAACCGTTATTGATTCTTTTCGTGAGTTTATGAAGGAGAATCTATTCTTTGAATTTCAGGCACCTAGTATGGTTCCAGCTACAGCAGAAGGAGGAGCAGAGGTATTTCAAATAGATTATTTTGGTAAAAAGGCATTTCTATCTCAATCTCCACAGTTATATAAACAAATAGTAATGTCAGCATTTGAAAGATGCTTTACAGTAAACAAAGTTTTTCGAGCTGAACCATCTTCTACTACTAGACACCTTACTGAAATAGTTTCATTAGATGCTGAGATGGCATTTATCGATTCATGGACTGATGTTCGTGATATGGCAGAAAATACAGTAAAACATATACTAAAGAGAGTTGAAGATAAAAATAGTGAACATTTAAAATTATTAGGAGTAGAACTACCAATAATGATAGACAAAACACCTACTTTGTCACTAAGAGAGGTACAGCAAAAGATTTTTGATAAATTTGGTCGTGATGTTCGAGGAGAAAAAGATACAAATGCTCAAGATGAAAGGGAAATATGTGAAATAATAAAAGAAGAAACTGGTTCAGACTTTGTATTCATTTATGGATATCCAACTAAGAAAAAGCCATTTTATGTATATCCAAACCCTGATGAACCTGAATACAATGAAGGTATGGATCTTATCTGCCGTGGAGTAGAATGGCTCTCAGGTGGGAGGAGAATAAATGAATCTAAGCAATTAGAAGAACATGTAAAGCTTTGGAATATGGATCCATCAAAGGTTAAAATGTTTTTAGAAGCTTTCAAATATGGTGTACCACCCGAAGGAGGATTTGCTTTTGGTGCTGAACGTATAACTATGCAGCTTTTAGGACTTAAAAATGTTCGTGAAGCTTGTATGTTTCCACGAGATATGAACAGGATAGACGAAAGATTAACAGATGAAGGATATTAATTTAGTGTTATACTAGAAGTAATATTTTACAAATGTTATGTCAGAAATAATTTCACAATATAAAGTAAAACAAGGAAATTTTGAAGGGCCACTAGATGTGTTGCTGTCTTTGATAGAGGCTAGAAAGCTTTTCGTAAACGAGATATCACTTGCTGAAGTAACGAATGATTATATCTCATATATTAAGTCTCTTACAGAGGAGAGTAAAAATATTAATGACGTATCCTATTTTGTTTTAATAGCAGCTACTCTTATTCTAGTCAAATCAAAATCTTTACTGCCAAATATAGCACTAACTGAAGACGAAACAGAAAAGATTGTAGATTTAGAATCTAGATTAAAATTGTATCAAATCATCAAGAATGTGAGTGTGGATATTAAAACAAATTTTGGTGCAAAGATTATATTTAGCCCTTGTGATCGTATTTGGAGCGAACCAATATTTTCACCAGACCCTCTAATCACAATCAGAGTAATATCAAAATCAATAGAGGATGTACTTGCTTCTGTCCCTAAAAAGGAAAACAAGCTTCCCGAAATAGAGATAAAAAAGATTATTAACATAGATGAGATAATTAATAGTCTTACAGAAAGAATACAAGGAGCGATAAATATATCTTTTAGGGATTTTTCTAAGAGTCATGGAGCTGGTGATGCAGAAGAGGCAAAGGTTCATGTTATAGTTTCGTTCCTCGCTATGTTAGAATTAGTCAGAGAGGGTCTGATAGATGTTATGCAAAATGCTTCTTTTGATGATATTGAAATAAGCAAACAACCATTATCAATAAATAATGTGTCTACTATAACTGAAAGTTTAGGTGGGACGAATTAATATGGCTATAGAATTAGAATCACAAATTGAGGGTTTACTTTTTTATAAAGGAGAAGATGTATCAATTAAGAAACTTTCTGAACTTTTAAATGTAAGCGAAGAGAGTATAAATGTTTCTTTGAATGCTTTAGAGCACTCTCTCTTAGGGAGAGGTCTAGTTCTAGTGCGAAAGGATGATCGTGTAGTTCTAGGTATTACAGCTGAACTTTCATCTCTTATAGAATCTATACGTAAAGAAGAAATATCAAAAGACTTATCCAAAGCTACTCTAGAAACTTTGTCTATCATCTTATATAAAAATGGAGTTTCAAGAAGTGAGATAGACTATATAAGGGGAGTGAATTCTAGCTTTATTTTAAGAAATCTACTTGTAAGAGGGCTCGTGGAAAAGGTAGCTGACAGTAATGATAATAGAAAAATTTTATACCGTCCAACTTTTGAAACTCTTACTTATATGAACGTAACCAGAGTAAATGAACTACCGAACTATGACCAAATTGTGTCTTCTTTAACAAGTGTAATTAATCAAAATGTAAACAATGAGTAACGCAATTAAAATTTTCCTACCAGCTGTTATTAGTTTTATAGTGGGGTTACTTTTAACTCCTTTAGCTACACATTATTTCTATAAGTATAGAATGTGGCGTAGAGTTTCTAGGAACGATAATTTGCCAGATAAAGAGGCTACAGGCTTTGCTAAAATACACGACGATAAGGCTGAGACTTCTACTCCCCGTACTGGAGGTATGATCATTTGGGTTTCTGTTATTTTAACACTAGCAGTCGTTGGTATAATTGATTTTTTATTTATAGGTAATACTGCAAATAAACTATATTTTATTTCTAGGAGAGAAACTCTTCTTCCTTTCTTTACTTTGATCGTTGCATCTCTTATCGGGCTAGGTGACGACTTTCTTCAAATTTTCGGAAAGGGTAAATGGACAACTGATCCTATCATACTAAGATATATTAAAATTGGAATAATTTTAATATTAGGTATGATCATCAGTTTTTGGTTCTATTTCAAATTAGGTCAATCATCTCTATATATACCATGGCATGGATTTGTAAACTTAGGATTATTTTTCATACCATTTTTTATTCTCATAATGATATCTTTGTGGTCTACAAGTGTAATAGATGGTATAGATGGTCTTTCCGGGGGTATCTTGTCTTCCATATTTATGTCCTATACTTTGATATCCTTTTTCAATGGACAAATATATCTAGCAGCTTTTTGTGCTGTTATAGCAGGTAGTACTATGGCATTCCTATGGTTTAATATACCACCTGCTAGATTTTATATGGGAGAGTCAGGTATGATTGGCCTTACTGTAACGCTTTCTGTGATAGCATTTCTTACTAATACAGTTTTACTTTTACCAGTTATTGCTTTTCCTTTATTTATCACTTCACTTTCAAATGTTATACAAATAGGATCAAGAAAATTTAGAAATGGTAAAAAGATATTTCTATTTGCACCACTTCATCATCATTTTGAAGCATTAGGCTGGCCTAAATATAAAGTTACGATGCGTTACTGGATAGTAGGAATAATAACTGCTATTTTGGGTGTAATTATTTCATTAATAAGCTAGAAATGAATAATAATAGTAAAATTGATAGAATATTTTTTGGAATAGTCTCGTCTCTAGTGATAATAGGGGTTATTATGTTTATATCAGCTTCTTTAGGTA
>CAIJLF010000022.1 GCA_903821415.1 uncultured bacterium
TTCATCAAGTTTGATTTCTTTTTTATCTAAAGTTGTAATCTCTTCACCCACTTTTCCGTTTCGGACTATCAGACTTTCACTTTCAAGCTTGTCTAAGTCAAAGCAGTGTATCGGCTGACCCAAGTCATACATCATAAAATTCGCTGTATCTACAACGTTATTTATAGGTTTCTGACCTATAGCTCTTAGCTTGTCTTTGAGCCATTCTGGGCTCTCTTCTACTTTTATATTCCTAACTATGCGTCCCATATAGCGGAGGCACTTCTCGTCTTGTATTTGTATTTTTAAATTAGTATCCTTATCATCAAAATTCTTAAAACTTTTTTCTTTAATTTTCAAACCAAAAATCATAGAGACTTCCTTTGCTATTCCCCAATGTGAGAGACAGTCGTGAGCTCGATCTGGTAAAACCTTGATATCAAAAATAGTATCGTCTCCCACTTTCTCAAAATCTTCTACTTCGAAAGAATGAAAAATAATCCCTTGCGAAATGTCTTCGGCTGAAGGTAACTTTTCTTCAAAATAATTTTGTAACCAACTGTTTGAAATTTTCATCCCGTTAGAAGCAAGTCTCGATCATTATTTTTTATAATCGAATGCCTACTTTATTAATTAATACTATTTTTGATAATTATATTTTCCTGCAAGAACCATGACCGAGGCTTCTAACGGGATTTGCTCCACCTATATTTGGTTAAATCTTAAGTCTCCTTGATAGGCAGTACGGATGTCTGACATAAGATACTTGATAACCATCAGTCTCTCTAGTCCTGGACCAAATGCGAAGCCTTGATACTTGGTAGAATCAATACCACACTTATCGAGAACGTTCGGATGCACCATACCTGCTCCTCCCATCTCCATCCAGCGTCCTTTATAATTCAAATCAAACTCGATAGATGGCTCAGTGAAAGGAAAGAAGCTCGGACGAAAACGAAGATTCACATCGTCGCCTAGCATCTTCTTGTAGAAATACGAAAGTGTACCTTTCAAATTTGCCATTGAGATATCTTCACCTATGAACAATCCTTCTATCTGGTAGAATTGCATTTCGTGAGTAGAGTCAGTGGCTTCATTTCTGAAAACTTTACCAGGTGCAATAATAGCAAATGGAGGCTTCTTGCCACTCTTCGCAAACTCTTCCATATAGCGTATCTGGACTGAAGATGTGTGAGTACGGAGAACTTTACTCTCATCATTTTTAATATAAAAAGTATCTTGCATATCGCGAGCAGGATGATCCTTTGGGAAATTCAACGCATCAAAACAATGATAGACATCCTCGAGCTCAGGACCAGTCGCCACATCAAAGCCAAGTTCTGTGAAAACTTTTACGGTGTCGTTTATTATGACTGAGAGTGGATGCTCCCTTCCTTTTTTATTGTCGTCTTTCATTTTGGTTTAAACTTCTCTTTTCCTTATTAGGCAACTATTTTCTCCTTTATATACTAACGTAAATTTATTACCATGTTTATCTTCTAGGTGTGTCTTCCTTAGTTCACTATGGAAAGCACTCTCGAAAATAGCCTTGAATTCTTCATGAGAAAGACTGAGCTCTAAATGCTCTAAATAAGCCTTTAAAATATCACTTCCTTCATCATATTCAACTTCATAGCTATGAATAGTTTTTGTTGCCATATTGAAAATATATCACAAAAATGACTTTTACCAAACATTTTAGTTCAGTTACAGTTACTCTTAAATAGCTTGTTAATTTTAAGAAAATAATCGCTTAGCGAGTTTACAATGTGGACACTCAGTGGAACCTGCCCCGTAAGGTTTAAAGTTACAAATCCTATCTATAAATGTTCCTGAAGATAAAGACTCATCATAAACCTTAATATCTTTCTTCAATAGATCTATCTGCTCGTCCGTAACTCTCGTCTGATACATAGCATTCTTGTCACCCGTCTCTGCTTCTAGGAATAGCAATCTCGAGTTGGTGACTTTGATATCATCATTGTTACCTTTCAAAAGGTATGAATACATAGAGAGCTGACGCATCAAGTCCGACATCTGGCCTTCTTCATTTATCTTCTCTATCATTCCTTTTGTCTTTACTGAACCAGTCTTGAAATCTGTAACATATATATCACCACTAGGTAAATATTCGGTAAGATCTATCTTGCCATACATAAGAAGGTTGGGAAAATTCTTCCTGTCTACGAAAGATACAGAGCGCTCTGACTTGTAGTCCTTCTCCAGAAGAGAATAATAATTCTTAGTCCAATTTGAAACTGCTTCATAAGCATCTTTTGAGAGCTTCCTAATATTGTTTTCATCTGTTACTCCCTCTCTTTCAAATTCAAAATTAATCCTATTCTTAATTTCTGCTTCAGTCGGTAACTTACCAAAATTTAAAATATACTCTATCGTCGCATGGACAGCAGTACCTAAAGACAAGTGGACCATCTTCACTTCTGGAAGTCTCAGAAAGTTTCTAAAGTACCATTTCCAAGAACATTCGAAAAAGTTATTTAACATCGATACTGAGACTTTGATACTACTGTAGTTGTCTTTTACTAGGCTCTTTATATCCGTAATAATATCCCCCTCCTTCAAAATACTTTGACTAACGTAAACTGCGGGGCTGATAGCAAGAATTTCTTTCTCTGTTTCTTCGGCAGTTTTTTTAATAAAATGTAAATCTTCTATATCTTTTATTATTGTAGCTACTTCCATAACTGAGCCTTTATAATTCTCGACTGCATAAGAAAGTGTGCAGAATTCTTTGGCGCGGGTTATAGCGACGTAGAGCTCACGCTTGGCCATCTCGATATTCCTCTTACTCATATGATCCTTTAGCTTCTCAGGTAAAGTAAAGCCTCCTCTCCTCTCTGACATTAAAGTCTCCTCGTTCATATGGGCTATCCAGACACACTCATACTCTAGGCCCTTGGACTTATGTAAAGTCATAACTCTCACCCCCGAGTCAGAGCCGAATTTGGCAAGCTCTATATGAGTATTATAGGATTCTAAACGATTTATATATGCTAAGAAAGAAGATAGACTTGCCTTTTTATTCTTCTCTTCGAAAAGAGTCGCGAGGTGAATGAAACTACGAACTATCTCTACTCTCGTTAGAAGTTCGTCGCTAGTCTTTGAAGTATTTATCAAAAGTTCATTACCTATATGACTGACTATACTGCTAGGCAACTCTCCTCGGGAAGTATCTATAAAACCCTCTAACTTCTTACCCCATTTTGAAATAGGATTCTCTCCAACAAAAAGTCCATCAGAAGATCCAAATGAAATTAATTCTTCTATGGTTAACTTACATGGCTTTGTATTCTTCAAAAAATTATGAGCAGTTAGAAATGGTATCTCGCTCGTCTTATCTAAAACTGATGCTGAGATAGAGACAACATCAGAAGGATCAACTATTATATTTAAAACATTTCTAAAGAAGTCTCCCTCTATCACTGAAAACAGTGATAGACTTTTACCAGACGAAACAGGAAGACCCATATCAGTGAGGATTGAAATAGCAGAGCGGACATTGTAATTCTTGGGCACTAGTAAGGCACACTCACTAGGGTCCATACCTTCCTCTATCTTCTTCTTGAAATATAATCCTGCTCCGATAATCTCATCACGGGGATATGAAAAGCCTGAAAGCATTATCTTGTGTGCTCCCTTTTTATTACTATTTAACTTCTCGTCTGTGATAGAACTCCTAAGTAAACTATCGGCAATATTTAGTATAGGTGCTGTCGAACGATAGTTCTCCACGAGGACTATCTTCTTGGCTGTGCCGAAAAAGTGCTGAAACTCTGTAAAATAATCAAGTGATGCACCAGAGAAAGCATATATGAGCTGACGGTCATCGCCTACTACGAAAATGTTGGGCTTGTCTTCCTTACCCCATACAGCCTTTAAAAAGCTATTCTGAATACCGCTCGAGTCCTGATGCTCATCTACAAGCACATATAAATAATTCTCTTTTATATCACTACTAACCTCTTCAAAGTCTTCGACTAGCTTTACGGCAAGCTCAAGTACGTCATCATAGTCTATGAGTGATTTATCCTTTTTACTCTTTTCATATAAATTATAGAAAGTAACTACCTCCATCGTCCTGTCGAGCTGTTCTATCCTCTTCTCTGCTTCTTTTTTTAACTTGCCCTTGCTCTCACCACGAGTGGAAATACTGTCAGGGTCTTCTTTTATATTTTTGATATCTTCTTCGATATTTGAAAGAAAAACTTCGGCTGTGATACGCTCACGCTTAAGAATCGAAACTAATTGTTTTAGGTCGCTGAAATACATCGAAGGGTTACCCCTCGGAGATATATACTCCCAATCATTATTATTTAAAATCTCATCAACTAAAAATACAGCCTCGTTATCTGTCAGTAATTCTGGTAATTGAGGAAAGTCCAAAAGTTCATAATGCTTTTCTATCAAGTTATAAGCAAAGCTATGAAAGGTGGAAATCGTGACATTCCTAGCATCGGTGCCAATGTATTCTTCAAGTCTCTTCTTCATAGCAGAGACTCCTGAATTGGTGAAAGTAAGACAAAGGATACTATCTGCGGAGGTGTCCGTCTTCTTTAAAATATTGCCGATTCTTAAGGTTAAAATCTGGGTTTTACCCGTACCAGGGCCAGCCACTACCATAACTGGACCGTCGATAGTCTCGACAGCATCAAGCTGGGCAGTGTTCAACTTATCATAAGCTATATCGAATTCTATATTACTCATATATCTATTATATCATTTATAAATTTATAATCTGAGGAGTCACGATACTTCCAAACCAATCACTTGAGAACTTGTCGAAAATGGGGCTCTCTCTGGTTATACATATCTCTACACCACTCTCATGCTGAAAGAAAGCCTCCCGTTCGGGGAATTCTAAAAAATATTCTGCTAAATATTTCGGAATTAAATCTTCTTGATAAACCCAAGTCTTAATGTGTGGAAAAACTTTTTTAAAGTCATCACGAACTATACCATAATGAGTACAGAGAAGCGCACCACTCACGATATCGCTACCTATCATATCTTTGAAATATTTAATATAAGAATATGTATCTCCTCCGTTTTCAATAAGATAAGCGAGCTGTGGTAGAGGTATCTTTATGTAATTCTCAACATTTTCACTTAGAAATTTTTCATAAACTTTCGACTCGCAGGTCCGAGGAGTAGCGAAGACAACAACTGGCTTCTGCTTGTCTATCGACTCGACTGTCGGTCTAACTATACCGAAAAGAATTTTACCAAAATACTTTTCGTCTTTCCATTCACGTAGACGATCATAGATAGTGGAGCTGATCGTATTGCAAGCGAGAACTACCCCACTACACTTCCTCTCTCCATATAAGTAGTCTAGTGCACGAGTAGCAATAAGAAAAAGCTCATCGGGAGTCTTACCTCCAAATGGAACATTTGCCTGATCACCAAGTAATATATAATTGTATTCCGGGAGCTTTTCCTTCAAATGCTTTAAAACCCAAAGACCTCCTAGTCCGGAGTCAAATATACCGATACTGCCTTTATTCATATAGATATTATAGCATCTTTTGTTTTTCAAGATAAACAATCATTAATTAGGTCTTATATACACTAGGTCTTATGCGTTAGGTCTTGCCTAACGTATAACTAACCACTCTAAAATTTCCTTAATAAATTGCGACTTATTAGAAAAATATTTCGGAAAATTATTTATACTTAATATTTTACCTTGAATTCTTTTTTGTTTTAAAAAATCTTGATAACTAGAATAAGAATAATTACGTAAATAATCTAAAGATTTTTTATTATCTTTGATCCCCTCTTTCTTCCAATCTTTTTGAATAAGTTTTATAGGATTTAAATGAATATAAGAAAA
>CAIJLF010000023.1 GCA_903821415.1 uncultured bacterium
TGTTGGAAAAATTATCGATGTAAGACTAACAGAAAAACAATTAGCAAATTTAGATAAAGTTAAATTCAAATAATATAAAACAAATTAATTCATACAAGATAATTCATTGTGATAACGTAATAAAGCCACAAGGCTTACCAGTGAAAATTTCTAACCTGAGTACTAAAAGTAGTTACTTAATAAGTAGCTACTTTTTTGCTATAATAGAAATATGAAAAGATTAGAGAAATTAAGAAAAATTAGAGGTCTAGCTGGTTTTAGGGACTTTTTAAAGAATCAAGGAGTAGTAACTTTAGCCATAGGTTTTATATTAGGTAGTGCAATATCAAAACTAGTTTCATCTTTAGTCACCGATATTATCAATCCTACATTAAATGCAGCCTTAGGTGGAGTAGATGACCTAAGCACTAAGGTCATACACATAAGTAAATCCACAATTCATTACGGGAACTTCTTAAACAATAGTATAGATTTTATTACAATCGCCCTTGTCGTTTATATCGGAGTTAGAATACTAAGAATGGATCAAGACCAAATAGGCAAAATGGATATAGGTAAGATAAACTCCCTGAATTCAATGTCTAAAAAATAAATATATGGATGATATAAACAAATTAAAAGCTGAAAACGAAGAATTAAAAAAGATTAATGAAAGTAAGTCTGACCTGATTTCTATTACAGCTCATAAGCTACGTACTTACCTTACTGCCCTCAAGTGGACACTAAGGATGTTTTTAAATAAAGACCTCGGCGATGTTAGTAATGAACAAAAAAAATATTTAGATGTCTTGATTGAAAACAATGAAAAATCAATATCATTAGTCAATAATATTCTAGATTCTAATAATACAAATGATAATTCAACTCTATTAAATATTAAAAGTGTTAATATTATAGAACTATTAGAAAAGATAATATCTATATTCTCTGGGGAAATTAAAAATAAAAAACTTAACCTCGTATTAAATAAAAACGACGATGCTCCACAAGTCAAATGCGACGAAGAAATGATAACAGCAGTGTTTGAAAATTTAATTGAAAATGCGATAAAGTATAGTCATAATAATGGTAGTATCATATTGTCTATCAAAAGAGATACTGAAGAAAAAAGAGTCTTAATATCAATCGAAGACAACGGAATAGGAATAAAAGAGGAAGATACACCAAAAATATTTGGTAAGTACTTTAGAGCACCAAATGCAATAGAAAAAGAGAGTAATGGTTCTGGGTTAGGACTATTTGCTACAAAGAGCTTTGTAGAAAAGAATAAAGGTAGTATATGGTTTGAAAGTACAAAGAACGGAACTACCTTTTTTGTCCGATTACCGATAGATTAGCATTTATGATATAATATGAAAGTATGAAAAAAGTATTAATAATTGAAGATGATGAATTCCTTCAGGGACTTGAAGCTGCTAAAATAAAAAAAAGCGGCTACGATGTTATTGCTGCACAAAATGGAGAGGATGGGATGAGAAGAATATCTGATCCTAAAATAGACCTAGTTCTTCTTGATCTACTTTTGCCAAACTTTGATGGTTTTCAAATTCTTAAAAAAATAAGAGAAACTGAAGCAACTAAGAACATCCCAGTGATAGTATTTTCAAACCTATCAGAAAAAAAGGATCTCGATAGAGCAACTGAATTAGGTGCGACTAGATTTATGATAAAGTCTAACTTTTCTCTCGAAGAACTTATCGAATATATAGACAAAACATTAAAGAAATAACACTAGCTTAGCTGGTGTTATTTCTTACGTGTTATAATACTCATATTATGAAAATAGATGATAAGATAGAAAATCATTTCCGTATAGATATCAATCAAAAGAAAGCATTATCTCAGCTCGGACTTAAAACTATAAAAGATTTGCTTTATCA
Organism: uncultured bacterium; assembly: GCA_903821415.1. Lineage (GTDB taxonomy): Bacteria > Patescibacteriota > Minisyncoccia > Phycocordibacterales > UBA9973 > UBA8515. The sequence goes on from CAIJLF010000023.1 coordinate 1,881, forward strand.
CTTCCCTTCTAGATACAGCGATATAAGTGAAGTAAGAAATATAATTACACTAGAAGATGGAGATAATGTGACAATTCTCGGAAACATAACAGGACTAAAAACTAAAAAAGGTTTTAAAAGTAATATTCCTATGGGTCAGGCTATACTCACAGACTTAACAGGAACTATAAATATCATTTGGTTCCATCAGCCATACTTAGCTAAAATGTTAAAGGAGGGTTCGACAGTTCGTGTGACTGGAAAAGTAGCCAACAGTAAAACATACGGACTTACACTGACTAACCCAGAAATAACAAAGGAGGATATACTTCCTATAGACATACACGACTCACTTTTTAATACAAAAGGAGCTCAGGTACAATACGGCTTTCCTATATATAGAGAATCACGCGGAATAACATCAAAATGGTTTTATCATGCAATCAGTAAAATACTCAAACAAGACTGTGTAACAAATATCGAAGATTATATTCCACAAGATATATTGAATCTATATAAACTGCCAGCCTTACATACAGCGCTATTCTGGGTGCATATGCCACAGAAAAAGGAACATGCAGAAATTGCTCGCAAAAGATTCGCTTTTGAAGAGGTCTTTTTTATTCAACTCGCCCGCCAGCAAGAAAAGAAAAAATACGAATCACTATTTTCTTATAAATTAAAAATTCCACATAAAGATGTAGATGACTTTATATCTCGTTTTCCTTTTACTCCAACTAAGGCACAGTCAAATGCAATAGATACTATACTAGGCGACTTCATCATGGATAAACCAATGTCGCGACTAGTAGAAGGAGACGTAGGAAGTGGTAAGACTTTCGTCGCAGCCACTGTCGCTTATGCTGTTATTAAGAATAGACCTGTAGGACAAAATTTTGGTAATTTACAGGTCGCTTATATGGCTCCGACTGAAGTCCTCGCAACTCAGCTTTATGAAAACTTTATACAATATTTTGAACATACAGGTATCTCTATAGCCCTCATGACAGGCTCTGGGTGCCGTAAATACCCTAGTAAAAGTGCAAGGTGGGAGAATGGCTCACAAATAAAAACCTGGACCCCTATAGCCAAGAATCAGCTTTTAAAATGGATTAAAAATGGTGAGATACCTATAGTTATAGGTACCCATGCTCTCATATCAAAGACGGTAGAGTTCGAAGATCTAGGACTAGTAATCATCGACGAACAACATCGCTTTGGAACAAATCAAAGAATGAAGCTTGCTAAAAAGGACGGTCATGCACCTCACTATCTTTCTATGACTGCTACTCCTATTCCCCGTACACTTGCCCTCACTATCTATGGAGACTTAGACTTGAGTATCATCGACCAGATGCCAGCTGGTCGTAAGCAAGTCATAACAGAAATTGTAGGAGAAAATAAAAGAGTAGAATCTTATGAGAAAATTAAAAAAGAACTAGAGGATGGAAGGCAACTATATGTGATTTGTCCAAAGATAGAATCAGAAGACGAAGGCGAAGATATAAAACTGGACGTAAAATCTGTAACTACAGAAGCAAAAAGACTGAAAAAGGATATTTTCCCAAATTATAATATCGAAATAATGCACAGTAAAATGACTAAAGATAAGAAAGAAAAAGTGATGCGTGATTTTGCAGATAAAAAAATAGATATACTCGTCTCTACTTCTGTTATTGAAGTTGGAGTCAATGTCCCAAATGCGACAGTCATCATAATAGAAGGAGCGGAAAGATTTGGCCTTGCTCAGCTACACCAACTCCGTGGTAGAGTCATACGTTCTACTCACCAGTCATACTGTTATCTATTTGCTGATGCTAAAACTGACAAAACTATGGATAGACTTAAAGCATTAACCAAAGCTGCCAATGGTTTTGAGCTTGCAGAACTCGACCTACAACTCCGTGGTGCAGGACTTCTCTCTGGAGACAAACAATGGGGCATCACCGACTTAGGAATGGAAGCCATCAAGAATATTAAAATGGTTGAAGCCGCCCGAACTGAAGCTATCAAAATAATAGTGACAGACGAAGAGCTTAAGTCATCCCCTCTCCTATCTAAAACTCTAATAGAAAAGAATCTGAAATTACATTTTGAATAAAATAAAAACTCTAGCATACAAGCTAGAGTTTTTATTTTATTTAGTTTTAAACTATTGTTTTCTTTATTTCTTCTGCTTCCATTTCATCAGAAATTTTTAATACTTGCTTTCTTGTTTCTTCTAAATCTTCTAATTCTTTTTCTACAAATGCCATATCGTCATTCAAATCTTTTTCTATTACGTCTAATTCTTGAGTATATTCTTGTTCTAATTTTTGAGCTTCTGGATCGTTTGTAGTATCAACTCCTAATTCTTTGAAATCAATATCTAATTCTTTCTGTAAGATGTCTTTGATATTGGCCGTCAACCCTGGAGTTACCTCTGTTTTATCTGAAAGAATACCTGCTATTGTAGCTTTTGTTTCATCAGTAAAATCACTATTTATAAAAAAATCTTTTAGTTCTTGTATGTTCATATATGATTATGCTGCCATATTACTCATTTGTCCGACCTGATTAAATTGAGCGAGTTTGTTTAAAGTTTTTTGGAGTTTATCAGCCTGAACTTCTGCTTTTCTCTCGAGAATAGATTTTTTAATCGCATTCATCTTTGCATTAAAAGCATCTCTGGCGTACCAGGCTCTTAATGTAGCAGTATCTATAGCATCCTTTCCATACTCAACTGCCTTACCGTAATTATTTTTTATACCCTCTTTGGCTGCTGTTAATTTATCAACTGTTCTATCTTTTATTAAACTTCCAACAGCTTCGGCTGTTGCAGCTTTATCCTTCAAATAATCTCCTGTTTTCGTAATTTTTTCTGAAGTATATTCCTTTGCTTTTTTCCATCCTTCGGATGTAGTTTCATAAACAGAAGCCATTCCTTTACCTGCCCAAACGCCAAATTGTTCGGCTTTGGCACTTGTGTATTCATTAAATTGTTTTAAATCATCACCTACAGATTTAACTCCTTCTACTACTTTCCCACCAACAAATGAAGCTCCAGCAACAACACCATCTTTAACATAACCAGCTTCTTCTCCTATCTTATTTCCAACAAATTTAGCTCCGGCAACAGTAGCTTCTGGACTATTTAGAACTCCAACTGCTCCAGACTTAAAAAGTCTTCCTAAACCAGCTGCTCCTTTACTAAGCCAACCAGAAACCTTGGTTTTTCACTACTTAGAGATTCTGCTATCTTATTGTATCTCACTTCGCCTTTACTGATTCCCTTTTCAAGTCCAGCATTATTTTGAGCCTCTACTTGAGCCTCAACTTGAGCCTCTACTACAGCTTCTACTTTTTCTGATTTGTTATCCATTGGTCCTTTATTATCCATATAATATAACTATATTATTAATATGATTCTATTATATCACTATTATAATTTTAAGGATATACAACA
>CAIJLF010000024.1 GCA_903821415.1 uncultured bacterium
ATAATTATTTTTGTTTTTTTTTGCATAAATATTACCAACTTATAATATGATAATGGTCTTTTTCTTTCATAAATTTAGTCCCATCTTTAGTGAAGACTGGAAAACCCATATTTGATTGTACTGGAGTAACACCAGTTTCGATATAACTAGTTAAACCAGCAGATAAAAAGCTTAAATCAACAGTACTATTTCCTGGTAAATGTGATGTATTTGTAGAATGTAGCCAACATTCAGTTGCCCCGGTGATCATAAGACTACAACCGTTACATTTGTTTTTTAAAGCGATAACACCAGATGTGTTTAAACCAGTAACACTAGTACAGTTTTGTTCGCCAACAGTTTTACAGTTATTTCTATTTATTGTGATACCAGAGCTAGTGATACTGCTTCTAATAGTCGAATCATCAGGCCAAAGGTCACCTACTTTGTATTTTCCTGGAGTGCCACAAACCATACCACCAGCTTGAGGTGTTTGTGGGTTATCTCCGTGTACCAATGGATCAAGTTGTACATTTGCAGAACTAATAGCAAACCCCCCTGCCCCAGTTAAAGCTGGGTTTAGAGTGTTTAGTAGTGCCCAAGCGCCAAGCGCAATAATTAAACCAAAAATAGCAGAAATCATTTTACTTTTTGCTTCTACTTTTCCAAATATAGACTCTTCCCCCATATACATTATTCCATATACTATGAGCATTATGACAGCTAAGGCTGCACAAATACCTATGAGAAGTTTGAAAATTATGTTTAAATATTCACCTATATTCGCGCCCATACAACCCGGATCCTTTTTTGCAGGATCACTATTCCAATCTAGACAAGGCTTTAGTCCTGGTAGTGGAGCAAGAAGAGTGTACTTACTACTATTTGTACTAGAATTAACAGCATCTACACCAACATAACCTCCTATCGGAGCTGCTAATCTAGTCTTTTCTCTTAGTTGAGCATCTGCTGCCGATAACTGAAAACAATCACTTATTAACGTAGAATTATTACCTGCTGTTCCTATGTAAGCTTTCCTTTTTGCGATACACGATGCTTCATTTAAAAAACCTGCAGGTAAATCTCTAATTCCCCCATCTGAACCATTAAACCACCACGGGGTCGTTGTATCTGTACTTGGAGGAGGTGTGACTACTGTTCCAAGAGTTAATTGCTCAAAAGAGGTGATAACACCTGGTGGAGCTTTAGCTGTTATCTTATAAGTTGTAGCAGGCTTTAAAATAAATCCAGTATTATATGATCCAGTATTACCAGTTATTTTTGTTGATATGTAGCCAGTTCCAGGTGTAACATCTACATTGTTAATAAAAAAATTAAGTGAAACTACGTTGCCATCTGGTATTCCTGTTGTATTTAAAACAAAATACCATGATCTTAGGTTATCACTGGAATGTCCAGAGTCTTGAACAAATTGAATAGCAATTGTTGGAGCAGCTGCAAATACTGAAATAGGAGTAATAATATTAGTAATTAATATTAGAGATACTAAAAGAATTGAAAATATTTTTTTCATATTATAGAGTTAATTTTAATTGTCCTTCAACCTTTTGGAATAATTTATCAACATTTTCAAATATTATATTTATATTTGCATATCCCCCACGAGATGATGGTCTGATGGTAAGCTCTGTTTTTTTTACTGGTGTTTTTATTAAATTTCCATTTATTGTCCAGTTATATGTAAAACCATCTTCATTCCCTTTTGTTGCCAAAAAATAAGGTTCAGCTACTAGTGTTATTTCACTCTCTTTTGTACTTGAATTTTCATCCAACGCTTTATTGTAAAGTATTCCTTCTGTTGGTGATTTTTTATAAAATATTACTTCAGGGTCATAGGCTGGAATATTTATTGTTTTTTCAGCATTATAGTCTCCATTTACAGAAGAGGTCGTGACCGTGACATTATTTTCACTGTCAAAGATATCATTGGTAAATGTATATGAATCTTTATTATAACCAGAAGCATTTACAACTACATTGTCACCATTTCTCCATGTATAAGACATACTTCCATTATTTGATTTTATTGTATTTGTATTTGGTATAGCTATTGCTTTTACTACCCCTCCTCTCGAAAAAAGGGTTTTTCCTTTATAAAAAGGAGGTGTATATCCATCTACTGATTCCCATAAAAGTTCAACTTCAGATGGAGAGATTGAAATCTTTTTAGTGATTGTATTTGTAGAGCCAACCGGTTGGACTACTACATTTATATTAGTTTTAGAATTTGGTCCTTGTGCTTTAAAAGAGTATGAAGTTTTCCCTATACCCGTAAGGACAATTTTTGAATCCATTTGCCATGTTATTATTGATTTATTCAAATCAGTTGCGTAACTTGTTAGGTTTATTGTCACATCTTCATAAGGTTGAGGGTTTTTAGGTGACATATCTACAATAATTTCTTCTTCTTGTGTTTGGATTTGCATTTCCGCAAAAGAAAAAGATGATATACATAATATGCTTATCATAAAAATAATCCCAAACAATATTTTTGTAAACTTTTTCATTCTATTTATATTATACGATAGAAGAAGATCATAAACAACCCATAGATAATGAATTATTTAGCACTAGAAGAAGCTATCAATTCATCCTTTGCCTTTTTAATGGCGAGGATCTGCGATGGGTCAGAAGTTATTATTTGATCTTCTGTATACGAAGCGATAGTTTTAATAGCTACGTGTTTAAGACCAGCAAAGAATATACCCTCCCCTACATTAGCTTCAAGTAGTAGATATTTTTCTTCATCTGTAAGATTGAATGTTTTTTGTAGTATATCTATAGTAGCTGGAGATTGCTTAAGCAGTAGTTGTATAGAAGAGTTAGTGACAATAGGTACACCATAAGGACTCTTCATAAAGTCTCCTACGTCTTGGGTAATAGTAGCAAGTCCTAAATAATATTTACGCCCTCTTTTGGCTATAGAATACAAGAAAGAGGCTGTATCCTCTGACTTCATCATCCACCAAGCCTCATCGACTACTAAGAGTCTTTTCTTGAGATTTTTACGAACTGCATTCCAGATAAAGTGGGTCACTATATACATAGCGACTGGCTTTAACTCGTCTTCCATGTCTCGGACAGAGAAGACTACAAACTTACGATTAATATCTACATTTGATGGTCTGTTTATAAATGATGACCAAGATCCGTGTGTATACTTTGTGAGACGTTGTATCATAGAATTACTTCCATCCATACCAGCTAAAACCACTTCAAAGTCTGAAAGCAAGGGTGGTTCTATATTAGCAAAGTTAGACATAGCAGTAATATCTTTTAATGCATAAGTTTCCGTAATGGCTCTATCTATTATAGAGTCTTCTTCAGGAGTAAGACCACCGAGCATTATTCTGAATAATCCTACAAGGTTTATAGTGTTAGCTCTAAGTATATCAGCAGCTGTTTCGTCTGGTCTTGGTATTGGTAGATCAAAAGGATTGATATGGTGGTCTGATGAAAGTGATATATTAAAATATCTACCCCCTATCGCTTCGGCTAAGTACTCGTATTCGCGTTCAGGGTCTATAACTATAACCTCAGCGTCAAACATAAGAGTTCTTATAATTTCTAGTTTTGTAGCGTAAGATTTACCAGCACCAGCAGTAGCAAAAGTTATAGAGTTGTAGTTAGGTAGAGAAAATCTATCAAATATAATAAGACTTGAGTTGTGTCTATTCACTCCATATAGTATTCCCTTATCAGACGTTAAGTCGAAGGAAACAAAAGGAAAAATACTAGAGAGAGGCTCGGTATTTAGCTTTTGGTGTATACCTAGTACGTCCATTCCAAGAGGGATAACACTTTTAAAACCTGCATCTTGTTGGAACAAAGCGGGTTTTAGATATACTAATTTTGAATCTAGTAACGACTTAATTTCACTCTCTATTTTAAACAAATCATTTTCATTATCTGCGTAGACTGTTATATATAAACCTACATCAAACATTTTTTCTTGAGCTTGCATAAGACTATCACGTAGACCCTCTAGGTCTTGATATGCTGTATCTAGCATTGGGTCTCGAACTAAACCTTTCGATTCACGTATTGATATCTGACTTTGGACCTCAGCAACCTTTTTCTGGAAAGATCTTAATATATCAGCTGTTTCTATCGGGTGTATAAAAATAGATACATCGAAAATTTTATCCAAGTTTATGATAGGAGAAAACCAATTATCAGTAAGATATCTAGGGTAAGAGATAACAAAGAAAGTTCTTGCTATTTTATCTCCTAGGTTTAGACCTCTTGGAGTTATTTGAAGAGCTGAAGGAGCAATAACATCTTGAAGTTCTAATGTAGCAGCTTTGTATATTTCCGTAGGTAAAACAGGCATCACCGCACTTACTGGTTTGGATTTGTCGCTATTAAATAATGATGAAAATATTCCCATCCCGTTAGAAGTAGACCGCGGTCTGTATGCGATTCTGCTTGGTTAATTTATTAATCTTATATATATA
>CAIJLF010000025.1 GCA_903821415.1 uncultured bacterium
AGAAGATAATCTTAATATAGATAAAATATTTGAAGAACAGGTTGCTAATGTTTGTATTGTTTTAAAAAGAGAGATAGAAGTAGCAAGTGCCGACATTGAGGGTAAAAATATTATTATTGAGGCGTACGAAAATGCATTTGACAGAAGGATTGTGATATTAAAGAATGATTTCCCTAGATATTTATTTCAATCAGTATTATCAGCACTACCCGAACCTATATACTTAGTATATCCGAGCTCACATAGTAGTACGTGGAAAGTTGAAGCGATAAGTAAGTCTCCCGACACAATGGAGAATCGAAAGCTTTTACCAGAATCGTGGCGTGGTCATATGGATAATGATGATAGACTGAAAGAGATCACAGGAGTCCCAGATGTTATGTTTTGCCATAGAGCGGGCTTCCTCGTTAATGTTTTGTCTAAAGATGGAGCAATTGAACTTGCTGAAAAAGCCTTAATAGCGTAAGGTGTTAATACATTATGTTTATAGATGAGATAAAATTTTTTGCAAAAGCAGGCCGCGGTGGAGACGGGGTTGTTCGATGGCGTCGAGAGAAATTCATAGATAAAGGAGGACCTAATGGTGGAGACGGGGGCAGAGGTGGAAGTGTCTATGCTATAGCTGTACAAGACGTACATATTCTTTCTCGTTACCAGCACAAAAAAGAATTTAGGGGTTTTGATGGAGAAGAAGGTGCAGGAGGAAGTCGTCATGGTAAAAATGGAGATGATCTACTCATAGAGTTACCTATTGGCTCAGTAGTTACAAGTGCAGAGAGTGGTGCTTCAATATCTTTGGAGACTGTTGGACAAAAAGAACTTTTACTTAAAGGTGGAGTAGGTGGTTACGGTAATGAGCAATTTAAAACTTCTACGAATACTACTCCTACAACTGCTACTAAAGGTAAGACTGGAGAGGAAGGTAACTTCAAGATAGAGCTACAACTTTTTGCTGAGATAGGTCTTATCGGATTACCTAATGCAGGCAAGTCTTCACTTTTAAATGCTATTACGAATGCTGATGCTAAGATAGGTAGCTATCAATTCACAACTTTGGATCCAAATCTTGGAGACTTTTATGGACATATCATAGCCGACATTCCAGGACTTATCGAAGGAGCATCAGAAGGCAAGGGTCTCGGCATAAAATTCTTGAGACACATAAAAAGGACTAGAATGCTTGCTCACTTAGTATCGTTAGAAAATGATAACCCTATGAAGGTTTATAAAGAGATAAGAAAAGAGCTTGGTTCGTATGATAAGGAGTTGCTAGAAAAGAAAGAGATAATAATTTTAACTAAGACGGATATAATGACTGATGTAAAAAAAATAGAGAAGATAAAGAAGGAATTTGAAAAATTAGGAGAGCCAATATTCACTCTTTCACTATACGAGGACAAGTCATTGAAGAAGTTGATTGATGGACTTGTAAAATTGTTGAGAAAATAAAAACCTTAATAATAAAAATTTTTTATGAAAACAAATAAAGGAATTACCACATTAATAGTCCTAGCAATTATTTTGGGTGTTTTGGTGGTAGGCGGGGGAGCATATTGGATGGGTAAAAGTGATTTGAAAGTAAAATTTTTAAATTTTAATAAAAATCAGACACAAGAACAAGGCAAGAAAATATCTACAAAAGAAAATGAAACTGAACAGAATGAGCAAATGACTTTAACTTATAATAATAAAGAATATTCATTTATTAATTCAGAATGTAAAATCGGAAGCATTATAGACAGGGGATTGAAAACTTGGAACATGACTTTAGAATTGATAGAAAAAGACAATAATAGTATTACTTTTAATCTTTATAGTAATGAAAATAATATAGATAGTTATTTAAAAGATAAAATTAATATCGCGACAAGAGGAGTTAAAATATCCAATAATCTTACTAGTAATGGTTATTCCGATGAAGTTTCAAATGATATTTTTATGGTTTGGAATAAAATAACTAGTAGTAAAAATACTTTTTCTGGTAATGGTTATATTGAAATTAATAAGGATAGAAAACCTAATGAGAGTATATGCAATGGTTTAAAGACTGTAAATCAAAAATATATAACTTCAAATGATCCAGAGTATAAATATTTGTGTCCATCTCCAATTATTCCAGTACAAAAAGTATATTTTAAATGTTTAAATGGAGTAATTAACAGAACTCCTAATTTTACAAACTATACACCTATTTGATTAGAGAAATTTTATTTGTTCAACCACAAATCTTTTTCTATTAAAAAATTTTGCGATTCCGACTTGACTTGTGAGGGGCCGCGAGTACGCTTATCGAATCTTACTGATTCTGTACACCCTTCGCGTATTTTGAAATTTTATTTCAAAATACAAGCTCAGGGTTTTCGCTCCCTCCACGCAAAACAAGCAGTTGTTTTGCTATGGGGCACAAATAAAAAAAACCTTGTCTTGCGACAGGTTTTTTTTATTTGTGCCCCATGGAGGGATCGAACCTCCGACCGTCTCCTTAAGAGGGAGCTGCTCTACCAGCTGAGCTAACAGGGCAAATTTATTTATCTTATAACATTACTACCGTGCATTCTGTTATCTATCTAAACAGCATAACAGGGTAAAAGTTAACTTCGATAATTATTGCAGAAAAATAGACTTTTGTAAACCATTCAAAAGTATTATAATGGATACATGAAAAATTTTGAAAGTCATGACCCCAAAAAAATAGATGGAATCCAATTGGATTTGCCATTAAGAGAAGCGACATCACAAATACAAAATAATGATAATATTAAATTTGATCATATATCTAATGATGAATTACTAAAGATTCAGGTAGAAAAACCAGAAGAATATGAAGAAATTATGAAAGAAATCGATAGGCAAATAGCAGAGATAGAAAGACAAAAAGAATTTAATGAAATAGAAGAAGCTGCTAGTTCTGCAGAAGCAGAAGAAAATTTTAATCTTGAACAAGAAAGAATTAAAAATTTAAGAGAATCTATCGATAAAGCTCTTAGTGATGATGATAAGGCCGAGGATGGTCCTAGTTATGAGTATTATGGAAGATTTAATAATAACAAAAGCAAAAAAAGTGATAGTGAAAATAGAAATCATCATTAACATACAGATGGTATAAAGCATCTTAATAATCCACAGAATCCATTACTTTAATTTATGTCAAAAAACCCTTTATTCATAAAGGGTTTTTATGTTATTAGAATAAAGCTTGAATTGCTTGACTTCTTTATTTATATGTATATAATGGTTTCTACAGCTGGTGTATATCTAGCTGTTTTAATTTCTTTGAAATTTATATAGTTTTGTATCACAATTAATCAGCCCACTTGATTCTAGAGAATACAAGTGAGGCAACGCAAAATAAATATCTCACAGGAGTGAGATGAGTCTCGCAACGTGCGAGACGATAATCCAGTTTAAGGAAACAAAAGTATTTTTTCTTTTGTTCCGTTCTATTTTAAAGTAGAGTTTGATCCTAGCTCAGGATGAACGCTGGCGGCGTGGATAAGGCATGCAAGTCGAACGGACTTTATTTTTCTGATGATGCGATTATATCAAGTCAAAAGTCGTTTAAAGTTAGTGGCGAACGAGGTAGTAATATATAGGAACTTCCCCCTAAG
>CAIJLF010000026.1 GCA_903821415.1 uncultured bacterium
CATCTTGAAAAAATTTTAAATATTTTTCGAACCAAATTTTCCATGCTTTATAATCTGCATTTTCTCTTGCGGGCATATTGGGGGTAAGAAATTCATGAGTTTCATCTAGTGCATTATTTAACCAATCTCTCCAAGATGTCCTTTTTTCATAGGGATCAATTTCTAATTCAGTAAAATATTTATAAAAATCTTCTTTATTATCAAAAGTTTCTCCCCCTCTTATAAATACAATCTGTTTTTTCATATAATTATTTCTTTATATCCTTTAATATTAAAGTTGCAATTTTTTCAGGCTCCATCTTTTCCGAATCAAAAATAACTGAATGAGGGTATTTGTTCTCAAGATGAAGTTTATAATTTCTCTCTATTCTTGCATTTGAAGTTCTAGGCTTACCCTGTAGTGCTGTTCTAAGATGGACTCGCTCAGTAAGCAACTTCTTTGGAGCTGTTAATTGATATATATAACATTTAGCATTATTTTTCTTGGCAATTTTTTTAAAAATTTCGATATGGTCTTTCCTCATCCCCTGTTCTATTATCACATTTATACCTTGCTTTAAATAAGCATCCGTCATAGCAACAACGACATTGCGACTTATTTCATTATCGTGCGGGTTTTTCTTAAAATCAGATATATATCTCTTTATTCTATCTAGTCCTATATACGAAGTTCTCTTTAATTTTTTATGGAGAATTATCGAGACAGTTGTTTTACCTGACCCCATAGGACCATCTATTAATATTAGAAAAGGTTTTTTTTCAACTATATCCATAAATACATTTATTTTAATTTCTTAATTATCTTCATAAATAAATCGTTTCTTTCGTACTCATTATTAAACATACCAAATGATGCAAAAGCTGGAGAGAAAAGAATTGTGTCTCCGCGTGAGGCAAGACCTAACGCAGTTTTTATAATATCATTTAAATCTTTTCCTACTTCATTATTTACTTTTAATTTATAATTTGTGATTAAGCTAGTCGTCCCTGTACCTGGAATCATTACTATAGCTTTACAACTTTTATTTACAACTTTAACAAAGTCGTCCAAAGAAAGTTTTTTATCTGCTCCTCCACAAACTAGAATGATATTCTTTTTAATACTTTTTAGAGCTTCTATGCCTGCTATAGTAGCTTCTGGAGTGGTAGCATTGTTATCATTATATATTTTAATTCCTTTATATACTTTCAAAAGTTGAAGCCGTCCTTCTAAGTCTTTAAAAGAAGATACTGCTTTTTTTATTTTAGATTCTGGAATATTCAATATTTCTGCAACTTTTACTGCACAAGCCAAGTTCTCTCTCTGATGACCTCCCTGTGTACTAAATTTCCAGTCAGAAACAATTTTCGGGTCAACAATCACTAATTTATTCTTCAGATCTTTTTTATTTATAAAATTCTTCATACCAGGACGAATAACAAGAATATCATCCTTATTTTGATATTTAAATATGTTGGCCTTATCCTCGAAATATTTTTCCATACTATCTTTATAATAATTCATATGATCAGGCATAAAAGTGGTAAATACTGATATATGAGGAGAAATTTTAGCTTCACCAAAACCTTGTAACTGCCATGAATCTAGCTCACAGACTAAAATATCTCCATCTTTAACTTTTTTAAGTAAAGGTAAAGTTGCAACTCCACGTATATTACCTCCTATATAAACATTCTTCTTAAGAAATTTTTCATTGGCTTTAAGTATTTCATATATAAGAGTTGTGGTCATCGATTTACCTCTTGTACCGGTAACTCCTATCAACATAACTTCAGGAGCGCACTTAGCAAAAAGTGATACATCCATCTCTACAGGAATATTATTCTTTCTTGCTTCTGCTATATAGACAGAGTCGAGAGGTACGCCTGCAGCCTTCATAACCATATCTCTGCCTCTAAAATCTTCTAATCTATGCTCACCTAAAATGAATTTTATATTGGAAAATTTACTGAGAGCTTTTACTGAGGTTGCAAGCTGCTCCTCCGTCTTTAAATCAGTCACTATCAAGTCCGCGCCGCATTCTGCTAAGAATTTAGTATAGCCTATACCTCTCCCTAGTAGACCTAACCCCATTATTGTAATCTTTTTATTTTTAAAAATTTTTTTATAATTATTCATTTTATTTTAATGAGTAGTAAACTATTTTAAATATTTCTGCAATTCTTCCATATCATCAAAATGGGTTTTGACTCCATTGACCTCTTGATAAGTTTCATGTCCTTTACCAGCGATAAGAATATAGTCACCCGGATTAGCCAGATTACAGGCTTTCTCGATGGCATCATATCTATCAACTAAAATATAAACTTTATTTTCAAAGTATAAACCTTCTATACCTTTTTTCATTTCGTCGATTATTGCTTCTGGCTTCTCAGTACGAGGATTGTCCGATGTAAGTATCAGAATATCACTCATATCATAGCCAATCTTTGCCATTATAGGTCTTTTGCTTCTATCTCTATCCCCTCCGCAGCCGACAACAGCTATTAACTTACCATTCTTCTTCATATCATTTGCAGTTTTCAAAACATTTAGAAGTGCGTCTGGAGTATGAGCATAATCTACAATACCAGTAACACCTGTATCACTCTTTATATGTTGAAATCTTCCAGGAACTGTTTCAAGATTTTTAATTATTTCTTTCGCTTTATTCTTATCTTGACCAAGTAAAATAGCAGCAGCGTAAACACCTAAAATATTATAGATATTAAACTCTCCGAGTAGTTTAGTTTCTAACCTGTCAGTAAAATCTGCTTTGTTTTTTAAGCTTAGTCTACACTTATTCGCTTTCGTAGAAGAAAGCATATATTCTCCTCTGCTGTCGTCGATATTTGCAATAGCAAAACCTGTAGCTGGTAATATATCAAAAAATCCTTTTTTTGCTTCACAATAATTCTCGAAAGTACCATGATAATTCAAATGATCAAGAGTTAAATTTGTAAAAATTCCACCAGCAAATTGAATACCTGAAACTCTTTTTTCTGACATTGCATGAGATGATACTTCCATAAAACAATACTCACAGTTACTGTCTACCATTTCAGCTAATAATTCATTTAATATTACCGGATTAGGAGTTGTAGGTGTAGCACGATTAGTAATAATTACTTTATCACAAATCTTATCTGCAACTGTAGATATTAAACCAACTTTATATCCTAATTCAGTAAATAATTGATAAAGTAGTGTAGCAGTTGTAGTTTTACCATTCGTACCCGTCACACCAACTAACTTCATTTTACGCGAAGGATTATCGTAAAAATTACTAGCAATTATTCCTACTGCCGTATGAGTATCTGGAACTTTTATATATGAAATACCTGGCCTGAATTCTTTGATATCACTTTCATAGACAATCGTCTTGGCTCCTTTTTCGATAACCTCATCAATAAAAATATGACCATCAATAACATTTCCAGCTAGTGCCACAAAAAGAGAGTGTAGTTTAATATCTCTTGAATCCAGCGAGACAGAGGAAACCCCCATATCGATATTGCCGTGGGTTTCTAGTATTGTTATATCTTCAAGTATGTCGTTTAGTATTTTCATAAAATATTATTTATTAAGCCAATTGTTATATTCCTCTACGACCATTTTTGAAACTTCTTCAAGGGGTATTTCTTTTGTATTTATTACTAAGTCGAAATTACTTGGTGACGTATGGTCTTCTATTCCATACAAATCTTTGTATCGCTTTCTTTCACTAGTTAAACGTTGAGTTATTTTATTAATGATACTTTCCTTACTATCAAATGAACCAGTGGCTTCCTTGCTTCTGTTTGGATTATTTTCTTTATCTTTTAAAATTCTCTCTGATGCTGTCTCCGCATCTAAGTCAAGAAATACTTTAAAAGCCTTTGGTATAAAATGAAATCCTAAACGAGAATCAAGAACAATATTTTCCATATTACCTATTTCTATGTTTCTATCATCTAATTCTTTATC
>CAIJLF010000027.1 GCA_903821415.1 uncultured bacterium
CCTTATACGATTCGTGTTGTATCAGAATCAACTGCATCGAATGGTTCTACTTCTCAAGCCTCTATCTGTGCTGCGACTATTGCTCTTATGGATGGTGGAGTGCCAATCAAAACTCCAGTTGCAGGAATTTCTGTCGGTCTAATGGCAGATGAAAAAGATGTAAGTAAATATGTTTTACTAACTGACATACAAGGGCCAGAAGATCACTATGGTGATATGGACTTCAAAGTAGCAGGAACAAAAGATGGAATCACGGCTATACAGCTCGATGTAAAAGTCGATGGAGTACAGATTGAAATATTAAAAGAAGCATTAATTCGCGCAAAGACTGCACGCTTGCAAATCCTTGAAACTATCACGAAAGAAATATCTATGCCACGTGAAAATATTTCTCCAAATGCTCCAAAAATTCTAACTGTAAAAATTAAAAAGGACCAGATAGGAATGGTTATCGGCCCTGGAGGAAAAAATATAAATGCAATCCGTGAACAAACAGGAACTGAAATAACTATTGAAGAAGATGGAACTGTCTTCGTAACTGGCAAGAATGGAGGAGCCGAAGAGGCTGTGAGAATTATCGCTGAGATGACTCACGAATATAAAGTAGGAGATAGTGCCGAAGGGGTGGTAGTAAAGCTTATGGACTTCGGAGCTTTCGTACGTATCGGACATGATACAGAAGGCCTCGTCCACGTGTCTGAAGTTGCACCGTTTAGAGTAGAAAGGGTCGCTGATCTTCTAAAAGAAGGAGACAAAGTACCTGTAAAAATAATTAAAGTGGATGAGAAGGGTAGAATCAATCTATCGATCAAAGAAGCAAATAAAGATTTCTTCAAACCTAAAGCATAAATTAGTTTGGTAAAATGCCAATTAAAATTATTAACTTATACTATTAATGATATAATGATATAAGTTGGTAACATAAAAATTAATATAAATTTTACTTCATAATGTACGAAGAAATACCAAAATCAAATAGTAACGGTAATTTAAAAACAGTTAGAACATATCTATCTGATATGGCTGATACCGTAAGAGAAAATGATATCTCTGTAATCAAGGTTGCACTAGCAGAACAAAACAAACATGCCAGAGAAGATTTGATAAGGGAAGTAGAAGGAACTCCAGCAAAAAGAACTGCTTGGATAATAGGTGGCGTTATCTTGGTTTTAATTTCTATTTTTGGAATAAATTATTTTGTACAAAAAAATGCAGAAAATAATCTTCCTGTAGTAGTAGTAAAAGAGCAAGCGGTCATAGCTTATAATGAAACTTCGTCTCTTGATATAAATAGTACTGACTACTTAGTAGATAAATTAAAAAATCACATAAAACAACTTTCTGCTTCTAACGTGACCAATGGAATCAACTCCATCTCTATAAATCAAATGATGAATGGTGTTAAAGGGAAATTACTGTTGATGGATATCTTCTCAAGACTAAACTTAACTGCGCCTTCTTCTCTAGTTAGATCTTTATCGGATTTATATATGGTAGGAACATACACCAAGAATGGTACTAGTGACCCAAATCTATTTCTTATCTTTAAAACGAATGAATATGACTACACTTATGCGGGGATGCTAGTATGGGAAAATACATTATCTGATGATATGTTTTATTTGTTCAACCTTAAAACAAAAGAAACGAAGATACAACTAGAACAAAGAAAATGGAAAGATATAATAATAAGTAATAGGGATGCAAGAGTTCTCTACAACGAAGACAACAACCCTATACTTTATTATATGTTCGCAGACAAGGATAGCTTAGCCATCACAAACAGCGAAGACACAATGAAAGAAATTATAGCTAGACTTATTATAAAAAATATAAAACCTCTCTAGATTGCCATTTATCAGATTAGTGATAATATTAAGATGAGGTCCCGTTAGAAATTAAAATTACGGGATTGCATAAAAAAGTTTCATTATATATTATTAGATAAAATTAACTTATGATAGTTCTGTCTTCAAAAGAAGAAATATCTCTAACTGAATGGAAAACTATAAATTAAAATTAGAAGAAGAAAAGAAATTACTCGAAGAAGAACTATCTTCTCTGGGAAAGTTTGATAAGGAAACAAACGATTGGGAAGCTGTACCTGAGAGTGAAGAGAAATCTCAAGATGTAGAGGATGAGGGAGATATGGCAGATAGAGCAGAAGACTACGAAGAAAGATCAAGCGCACTCTCCGTATTAGAAAAAAGGTTAAATGATATCAAGAGAGCTTTATCTTTAATAGATACAGGAGGATACGGTAAATGTGAAATGTGTGGAAATCAAATAGAGGAAGTAAGACTAGCAGTAAATCCAAGCGCTAGAACATGTGAAGCGGATATGGATAAAGTTATATAATATTAAACCCCAGAATTATAATACAATTTTGGGGTTTAAATTTTATGTCATTTTCAAGAATATACTCAGCACAAACACATCTCCTAAAAGGGAAGATAGTCACAATTGAGGTAGACATAACAAAGAACACTTTGCATTCTTTTACATTAGTTGGCCTACCTGATAAAGCCGTCGATGAATCTAAAGATAGGATGAGTTCGGCTTTAAAGAATTCAGGGTATGACTCTCCTAAAAATCAAAACCAGAAGATCGTTATATCCCTATCTCCGGCAGATCTGAAGAAAGAGGGGCCTTACTTTGACTTGGGTATAGCTCTTGCTTATCTACTTTCAGCAGAAGAAATAAACTTTGACGGTGAAGGTAGAATCTTCTTGGGAGAATTATCTTTAAATGGTGAGCTAAGACCTATCAAAGGAGCCTTGCCTTTGACTGAGGTTGCTAAGAAACTTGGATATAAAGAAATATTCCTACCGATAGAGAATGCACCTGAAGCAGCACTTGTTGAAGATATAACTATATACGGAGCCAAAAATTTGCGAGAAGTGATAGACCATATTTATATTCCTAAAAAGGATAGAAAAGGAAATCTGCTAGAACAAGAAAGACCGAAGATTAAACCATTCCCAAAAACAGAAATTATCCATGCTGAGAAAAATAATAATATAGACTTCTCAGACATTAAAGGCCAAGAGGGTGCCAAGAGAGGATTAGAGATAGCAGCATCGGGTGGGCACAATATAGCAATGTCTGGACCTCCTGGCACAGGTAAGACTATGCTCGCCAGAGTATTCTCAAACATTCTTCCAGACTTAGGAAAAGATGATTGCCTTGAGGTCACAGGAATACATTCTATAGTAGGACTCCTAGAAGATACAATAATAACAGATCCTCCATTTAGAGCACCGCATCATACTGCTAGCTATGTATCTATGATCGGAGGAGGTGCTAATCCTAAACCAGGGGAGGTAACACTCGCACATAGAGGGGTACTATTCCTCGATGAATTCCCAGAATTTGAAAAAAGAGTTTTAGAATCATTACGACAACCTCTTGAAGATAACATCGTCTCTATCTCTCGTGCTCGTGGCTCGGCAATCTTCCCCTCAAACTTTATTTTAGTAGCTGCTATGAATCCTTGCCCATGTGGCAATAAAGGCAATAAACAAAAGGAATGTATATGTAAGCCTATGGACTTAGATAGATATAAGAGGAAACTTTCTGGACCGATAATGGACCGTATCGATATCTGGGTTACTGTCAGTAACGTAGACTATGAAAAGCTTTCAAATTCTTCCCAGGAAGGAGAAAAAACCGGTACTATAAAAGAAAGAGTTAAAAATGCACGAGAAATACAAACTAAAAGATTTAAAAACTCTCCGAGGAAAATAAATACAAATAGTGAGATGAATGTAAAAGATTTGAATATCTATGCACCCCTCGATGATGCCACCAAAAAACTTTTAAACCAAAGTGCTGAGCGACTCCAACTTTCCGCTCGTGCCTACCACCGTACTATCAAACTCGCCCGCACTATCGCAGACCTCGAAGGAAGTGAGAATATTTCCCAGTCACACATATTAGAAGCTTTGCAATATAGACCAAGAGAAAATTAATATAATTAAAAATAATAAA
>CAIJLF010000028.1 GCA_903821415.1 uncultured bacterium
ACTTATAATTAAACATATAAAACACTATTTACATTATACAATAGTAATATACTACTTGTCAATACAATCAAATCTTTTGCTATTGACAAATTATTCATACGTGCTAATATCCGAATTAAATCTGATACCCTCTCTTCTCTTTAGAACAGAGTATGTAGTACAGAAAAAATTTAATCCTTAAAATTATTATTATGAAAATGAAGATTATCAAGACTTTGGCAATCATCATGCTGGTATTTTACGCAGCATGTATTCTCATCTTCAAGATGGGATCAGTAATGTGGTTTTTATACATAACATTACTAGTATCAGCATTTTTTTGGGAAAAACAATCTATCTCAACTCCTATATTTCTTGCAGCCGCCTTACCGGTTGTGGAATTTATATGGATAGGAATTTATTCTAAGTTTGATGGAGAAAAATTTCTTCGCGACTTAAATTCTTCCTCCGGATTTTTTGACTATGGAGGCTTTCCAGGATATGCTATGTGGATATTTATAATCCCTTTCGCTGTTTATAAACTTTCACATATTTGGGGGAGAGAATAATATTAAATTATGCATTTTCTAAATTAAAAAAAACCTGTCCATTATTATGGCAGGTTTTTTATGTGGTCCGCCCTCTAGGATTCGAACCTAGGACCCCAGAGGTATAAGCTCTGTGCTCTAACCAACTGAGCTAAGGGCGGATGGTTAAACTCTTATATACTACCGAAAAATTGATAAAGTTGCAAACAGTCCCGAAGCGAATCTTCAGGGCTGTTATTTATTTTAACTCTTAATTATTTAACCTCTTCCTTTTTCTTTGGCACTATTCCATTCGCTATTATTATTTCATTATATTCAGCTTGTTCAAGAGTCTCTACTTCTATAAGTTTAATTGCTATTGCGTCTAGAACTTTGCGCTTTTCAGTCAAAACTTTTTTAGCGACAGCAAATGCATTATTCATAATCTTTGAAACTTCTCCATCGATTAAAGCACTAACTCTCTCTGAATATTCTTTATCATTCACACCTTGACCAAACATTGTACGTCCTCCATCACTTTCAAGGGCTATCGGCCCTATCTCATCACTCATACCCCATCTCGTAACCATTGCGCGAGCTAAGCTTGTAGCTACTTGTAGATCGTTCGATGGTCCAGTAGTTATATCTCCAAAGACCATCTCTTCTGCCACATAACCGCCGAGAGACATTGCTATATCATCTAGGAATTCTTTCTTACTTTGGAGTCTTCTCTCTACTAACGGAAGCTTCAATGTATAACCTCCAGCACTTCCACGAGAAACGATTGATACTTTATGCACTGGATCAGCATGAGGCAGTACAGAAGCTACGAGAGCATGTCCTGCTTCATGATAAGCTGTTATTTCTTTTTCTTCTTTTGAAAGTAAGTGGCTCTTTCTCTCAGGCCCCATCATAACTTTTTCAATTGAACGCACAAGATCAAACTGGGCTATCTTCTTCCTGTCTTCACGAGCAGCTAGGATAGCTCCTTCATTCATAATAGAAGATAAATCAGCCCCCGAAAAACCTGGAGTACGTTCTGCTATAACTTTCAAATTTACGTCTTCTGCAAAAGGTTTCTTCCTAGAATGTATCGTAAGTATCTCTTCACGGTCAGAACGATCAGGAAGATCAAGTAAAACTCTTCTGTCGAAACGTCCTGGGCGAAGCAATGCTGGATCAAGAACATCTCCTCTATTTGTAGCAGCCATAACTATCACTTTTTCATTTGGTTCGAAGCCATCCATCTCGACTAGTATTTGATTTAAAGTTTGTTCACGTTCATCATTTCCTCCTCCGACTCCGGTACCTCGAACTCGCCCTACTGCGTCTATCTCATCGATGAATACTATAGAAGGAGCGGCCTTTTTAGCCATTTTGAATAAGTCTCTCACACGTGAAGCTCCGACACCTACGAACATTTCTACGAATTCGCTCCCCGAAAGATGAAAGAATGGAACTGCCGCTTCTCCAGCTACAGCGCGAGCAAGCAGTGTCTTCCCTGTTCCAGGTTGACCTGTAAGAAGTACCCCTTTAGGAATTCTTGCTCCAATATCTAAAAACTTTTTAGGATTCTTTAAGAAGTCTACAATCTCTTTCAATTCTTCTTTGGCTTCTTTAGCGCCAGCTACATCTTTAAAAGTAACTTTATTGTTCTTATCATCTGGGTCTGTAATGCGGGCTTTAGATTGACCGAAAGTAAAAGCCTGCATACCCTGCCCTTTTACTTGACGAGTAAGCATCCATATAAAAAATATTATTAGAATAACAGGTAACAAGAAAGGCAAAATATTTAATACTGTATACCAGAAGCCTGACTCCGTCTTAATTTCTATAGGAGTTGAAGCTAATTGTACAGGAGTAACTCCATAATTAAATAAAGTAGAAGAAAGTGAGCTTTCTAATTCCTTCTTAGCAACACCCTTAGTCTTATCCTTAAATGAAACATTAACATCTCCACCTGAAACGACTATCTTCTCTATTGATCCGGCTGCGACATCTTTGGCTACGTCAGAAATAGTCATCTTCTTCACATCATCTGGCTTACTAGAAACAATAGTATAGATAAGAGTAATACTGATAAATATAAAGACTGCAATGATTATCTGATTGAGAACATTGGGTATTTTTGGTTGATTTGGTTTTTTGTTTGTTTCTGGTTTCATAGTTTGCTCATTATACACAAAATGTTGTCAAAATAAAAACGCCCGCTTGTTTCACAACAGTAGGCGTTTCTTACAACATTTAAACTAACTAAATTTATCTATGAAGAAAAGAATACCATCTACAAGGGTGAACTTACATCCTTCACACCCTCATCTATGTATCTTACTATACTCGAATTTATTTAATCAAATTAAAAAGGTCAAGCTAATTATAAGTTTTGATATTATTCAATATAATTGGTACGATACAATTATATGGCAACATATATCGATAATAGAAAAGCACACTTTAACTATAGTGTAGAAGAGACTTTTGAAGCAGGGATTGAGCTCTCGGGCTTTGAGGTCAAATCTATAAAGAATGGGCAAGGTACTATAAATTCTGCTTTTTGTATAATTCGTGGCGGTGAGGCATATATTACAAATATGCATGTTCCACCATACCAACCTCACAATACAGATGCAGGATATGACCCCGACAGAACAAGGAGGCTTCTATTGTCGAAAAAGCAGATTAAGGTACTAGCAGATAGGGACTCTACCAAAGGATTGACTCTTATTCCCCTATCGTTGTATAGTAAAGGGCGTTACATTAAAGTATCTATCGCAGTTGCTCGTGGCAAGAAAGTCTTTGACAAAAGAGAGACTATCAAGAAACGGGAGAGCGATAGAGAAATAAGAAGAGAGTATAAAGTTCGTTAACAATTGGGGATGATCGGCTTCGACAAGAGGAATCATCTTATATATGCATGTAAAGTACTCAGGAATCTTTTAAAACTTCTTGGAAAAGACTAAGTGCAAACAAAGTCGCTTCAATAAAATCTCCTTACGCTTCGGCTTTTGGAAGTTTTGTTCCCGCTTTCGCCTAACTTTAGGTCCGGTGGGTGTCCACTCTCTCTACATCCGATACAGAGTGTGGGCATAATTTATCGGGTTACGATTTTATAACAGCTTGATATAAAATCCGACAATTAAAAGCTCGGTGTTTATCTTTCTTATTTATTCTCTAGGATAAACGTTTAAACCCAATTGAATAAATTACACATGTAGACTTCTATAAGATTTCCCTTTGCACGCGGGTTCGATTCCCGCCATCTCCACATCGTCAGCATTTTTTGATAATTCATCAAGAAAGCTATATAACACAGAGGGTTTTGCGGTTTGATAACGATTTTTAATATCAAAACGAATATTCTCTTCAAAGAAGAAGTAAAATAGTTTCTTTTTATTAGCCAAAGTATTAGAATCCCATGCTTTGTATGGGTCTTTTGCTGTATCTATAACTTTCTGTAAGGCGGTTTGATAAGGAATAGACAAATCAATAGAGATCGTGCCTTTTATTTTCAAATCTTCTAACTCTTTTACAAGCTTTTCAATCTTCTCTTCATACTTATATCGAACAACTTCACTCTTTGTGGATGTTGCTAATTCTGCATATTGATCTATTTCTTTATTCAATTCTTCAATCCTTCCTTTACTATCTAAATTCAAACTATTAAAATTCTTAACTGCTTCATTCCAGCACTCTTCAAATAATGAAATAAAATGCTGTGTAGTTTCTTCTGTTGGTTTTAAATCTTTGATCGCCCGATTAACACCTTCATCTAACAAATCACGCTCTACAGATTTTCTACTCATCGGGCATCCCCTAGTCTGGCAAGAATAGTAAGGGTATTTTTTACTACGCCCCTTACAGAAAGATCCAGTCAATGGTTTTGAGCAATAAACACAATCAACCAATCTTCTGAATTCGAATTCTTCGTTGTCATCAACCCTTATTCTATTTGGATTAACCCTATCACTTAATCTTTCAAGATTTTTATAATAAATATCTTCACTAA
>CAIJLF010000029.1 GCA_903821415.1 uncultured bacterium
ACTAATATTAAATTTTCACACTTAGTTAAATATGTGCGGTTATTATGTCCATGTCCTTCTTCTCCTTCTTTACGTAAGTAAATAATTACTGGAGGATTCTTCTTCATAGTAGAAGCTATTATAGAAGCTATTATAGAACCACTAGAACCTACACATATTAATCCTAAATTGTTAAACTTTTGTCTTTTAATCTTTGCTGCCATTGCTTTAATTATAGGTATGTTACGAGGAAGATACAAACCTATTGGGTGATAAATACTATTCACTAAAAAAATTTGTTATTAAACATTGTTGTTTGGGGTCCGAGACTTGAACTCGGACGTCCTATTAAGGACAACGGTCATAAACGACTAGAAGTAACTGGTACATAGCCATATTAAGAAACTATAACAGTAGAATGTCTACCGTCGCGTCTACCTGTTTCGCCAACCCCAAAAAGTAAAGGAAATTATATGAGTAAGTTTTTTACCAAAAAAAGAGAAGTAACTCAATATATAGCCTTAATTTTTTATTTGAATTCCGAGATTTGCTCCGATTTATCAGATCTACTTATTAAAACTTGGTCAAACATTAGTATGTCATTGACCATCAGAACAAAGTCTCTTTGAGTTTTAAATTTGTGGATTTTACTTCGATAGGTAAGTCTTAAATCAGAGTTAATATGGTCAAGACAAGTAATTACGAGTGTGTTCCGATGCATTCGAAGCATCAAATCTTTTTCAATTCCATATTCTAATAAATCCAAGTCTAACAAAGAAATCCTTAACTCTCCCTGATATTCATTATAAACATTTGTTTCTAATGGATTCTTTGAAATAGTATGAGGTATTTCTTCATTAGTCATTGGACCTATACCATGCCTAGTTTGATATGCTCTTGTTACAGCATATAAATGAGGAAAATCATCTGGGTCAATATTAGCTGTCCCTGTTCTTGACCTTGTAACATGAGGAAAGAATCCAATTTTGGGATCAAGTAATAATCCTTGTGAACCTTCATAGATAAGTTGGCTAATCGGACAACTACTAATAGTAATATGTGCATAGTTTTTTATTACTTCAATAGATTCCATAAAATATGATAAATCAATATCATCAAGTTGATAATATCTCTTTATCAATTTTAATTTCATTTCAACTATTGAAGGATAATATAAATCTTCTGCCAATAAAGAATAAAAGTCTTCTTCTCTCTGCCATGTTGCACCAACTCCTACTCCAACAGTTCCATGAACCTTACTTACAAATTGATTAAATAACTTATCATATGGAGTTGTAATTGGACATTTAGGATCAATGTACAATATTGGACGACATTCTTTACTCCCCAATACTTGTAATTCATTATTGATTCCAATTGGATCAACAGTACAATGGTTTGACCAATAAGTAGAATTTCCATTTAAACTTCCTGAGCCAAAATTAGAAAATATATGCCGAACTTCATTCTTTACTACAGTATGACCAGCTTGCTGACCTCCAGAGTATCGAACCACAAGGGCATTCGGATTTTGAAGACATAAATAGTTTGTAACCAAACCTTTACCCTCGTCTCCAAAACCCAAGCCAATTACGGCTTTATTCTGGTATTTCATTCTCCACAGTAGGCTGTGTAACTGGAATTTCTTCAGTTACAATTTCTCCACTGATTTGATCTTCTTCTGTAATTTCTACAGATTCTTTAACTTCCATGTCTTCAAGACTTGGAGGATTGCTATAAATAGGTATTCCCATAATTTTGTTTGTT
This sequence comes from uncultured bacterium, assembly GCA_903821415.1. Classification (GTDB taxonomy): domain Bacteria; phylum Patescibacteriota; class Minisyncoccia; order Phycocordibacterales; family UBA9973; genus UBA8515. Next base: position 1,747 of record CAIJLF010000029.1, read on the forward strand.
TTTATTAAATGATTAATTAAAGCATTTGTGGTTCTTGTGGGCTCATTGCTGTTGGAATAGGACTTGATATGAAAGCCTTTTTAACAACAGATTCATAAACAGTACGCGCAATAAGATTTGGAATATCTCTACTATCTTCAACAATAAGTAGATTCTTTCCTATAAGTTCTTTCCAACCATTCATTATATCTGGATCAGTGCCATTAGAACCTTCCTTTACAT
>CAIJLF010000030.1 GCA_903821415.1 uncultured bacterium
AACCGTTAGACGATAAGGCCCTAAAACATTTAGTACTCAAAATGTCCGAGCAAACAATTTATATTAAATTGTTTTAGCCAATACAAATATAAATACTCTTACAAAATACCAGAAAATTGACATTTTTACAAGAAAATAGTCCGCAATATAAAAGCGGACTACCAGTCTTAGTTATCTAAACCAAATTTTAAATAAAAATCTGGCAGTGTTTCCCTGAATCTTTTTTGTGGATGAGGCATAGAAACTTCTTCTTCTAATTCCCCTAGGGAGTCGTAGACATCAGAATCTGAAGGAATCAAATTTATTTTTGATGATTTAAAAATTGATCTTTCGATTCTCATTTCGGATTCAATTAGTAGAAATTTCTCAAATGCCCAAAGATCACGAATACTACTAAATGTTTTCATAATTTTGGAATTAAGTTCATTTATATATTACCATAATTATTTTCCAAGTCAATGTTACTAGAATATAAATTATTTATGTGCATAAGTATTTGACAATAATTTTTATTATTATATAATTTTATCGAATTGGTCTAGTTAGTTTTTGGTGAATTTAAGTAGATATGCTATGTCTCTTTAAACTCACCAAAAACTACTATCTATGAAAAAAACTATTAGAAATTTTGAAGTTATTTCTGGTCTTATACCAGCAGGCTGCTTTATTGCAGTAGTCTCGTCAGTTGGATCAATTGCTCAAAATATTGTGAGCCATAATCTATCTGGTGTGATAAACTCAATTGTAATTGCGATAATTTCTATCGTTGTTATGAAAATATATTCGAACAAACAAAATGCCACTGATTAGAATTATAATTAACAGCCGGATAATTTATTTTATATAAATTTATCTGGCTGTTTTTTTGTGCTATAATACAAAAATGGAATCAGAAATTGGGACTTTATATATAGTAGCTACGCCAATAGGGAACTTGGAAGATATTACACTCAGAGCTCTTCGTACTCTAAAAGAAGTAGACTATGTTCTATGTGAAGATACTCGAACTACACAAAATCTACTTAATAAGTATGATATCAAGACTAAAACGATGAGCTATCATGCTCACAGTACGGAGAATAAAGAAAATGTAATAATCAATTTATTGAAGAGCGGCAAGGATTTGGCTTTAGTTTCTGATGCCGGGACTCCTACTATCTCAGATCCAGGTGTGATGCTAGTAGCCAATGTGAAGAAAGAATTCGGAACAGATGTAAAAGTAGTTCCCATACCAGGGCCAAGTGCACTTATAACGGCTCTTTCAGCTAGCGGCATTTCTTCTGCTGAATTTATTTTTTTAGGTTTTTTACCGCACAAGAAAGGGAGAGAGACTTTATTCAAAGAAATTTCAAAGAGTAAACGGGTTATCGTTTTCTACGAATCGACTCATCGGATAATGAAAACACTCTCTTCTCTTATAGAACATGCTCCTACTTTTAAAATAGTAATAGGCAGAGAGCTCACAAAACAGTTTGAAGAATTTGTAGAAGGCACACCAGAGCAAGTTTTGACTTATTTTACAGTTAATGATGATAAGCACAGAGGTGAGTTCGTGGTGATTGTGGAGCCTAAATAAATAAGTTATAATAAACATATGAGTCCCGTAAGAGATTGTAATTTTACGATTACGGGGTTTATAATTTAAGTTTATTGTTTACATTATTAAATATTTTTTTTAATTAAGATATGTCCTGTTTATAAAAGGACTATCTCAAACGGGATGAGAAAAGAAAGAACATTACTTATACTTGGTATTTTTGTGGCGCTTTTACCTTATATGGGTTTTTATGAGAGCTGGAGGAAGATACTCTTTATGATTTCTGGCTTGAGTATTATATATTTGGCATACCTATTTTATACTGAAGCTAAAGCACGCTTAGACAAGGATGAAAACAAGATTAAGTCATTTATAGATAATATAAAAAGCGGAGAATAAAATGGAGAAAAAGAGATCAATTAATTTGTTTATTCTTATAATACTCGCATTGTTCATATGCGGGTTATTTGTTTACGCTTCACCATTTTTTAAAAATGAAGTTAAGTATGATAGCAGTATTGTAAAAGCAGAGATTTCAGATAAACTACCAGCCCCTGTAATAAATGATATCTCATCAGTAGTTATACCAGTTGTGACCCCTGTAGTGAGTCCTATCGTAGTGACTCATATCCAAACACCTTTGAAAGTCAAAGCAGCTTATATATCAGCCTGGGTAGCCGGAGCTCCAAAATATCGTGACCCTGTAGTCAAGATGATAGACGAGACAGAATTGAATTCGATCGTTATCGATGTGAAGGATTCGACAGGAAGAGTCAGCTTTGATATGGCAATTCCTGAAATACAAAAAGAAGGAAGTATAGAGAAGAGGATTAAAAATATTCGTGAACTGACAGATATGCTCCACAAGAAGAATATTTACATTATAGGTCGTGTAGCAGTCTTTCAAGATCCATATATGACGAAGAAGCACCCAGAGTGGTCTATCACTAAGAAGAGTGATGGTACTGTATGGAAGGACCGCAAAGGCTTATCTTTCCTAGATCCTGCTAAAAAGGAAGTTCAAGATTATGTAGTAAGTGTGGCAAAAGGTGCGTATGAGGAAGGCTTCGATGAGATAAATTTTGATTACATTCGGTATCCATCGGATGGCAATATGAAAGATATAAATTATCATTTGAAGGCAGGCGAGACTAGGTCAGACAATATAGAAAAGTTTTTCAAATATCTATCACAAGAAGTTAAGAAAGAGAAGAATATTCCTATATCTGCAGATTTATTTGGATTGACTACAGAAGCAACAGACGATATGGGTATAGGGCAAGTCTGGGAGAAGGCATTACCATATTTTGATTTTCTATGTCCTATGGTTTATCCATCTCATTATCCAGCAGGTCAGATGGGCTTCAAGAATCCAGCTCTTCATCCCTATGAGATAATAAATCAAGCGATGATAGGTGCCTTAGCAAAGACCAATAAAGTAGCAGGAGATAAAAATAAGATTCGACCATGGTTACAAGATTTCGATATGGGTGCGACATATACAAAGGAATTAATTCAAAAAGAATTTAAAGCTGTTTATGATAATGGACTCAATTCTTGGATGTTATGGGACCCTGCGAACAAATATACACCTTCTGCATTAGAACTTGAAAGTAATCAATAATTTTGTAATAATAGAACAATATGAAAATAAACTATAAGAAAACCGGGTATGTCTTAGCATCTATAGTACTATCCCTTATGATTTTAGGTATGGGTGTTTATATAGGATATTCTCACAGACCAGAAATAGAAAAGATAACAACAGTCACAAATAAAACCCCTACATTTGAGACAACCGCTGACTTTACAGCCTTTTGGAAGGCATGGAGTGTATTAAAGGAAAAATCAATATATTCTGATAAATTAACAGACCAGAACCTAGTCTGGGGGGCTATAAAAGGCCTTGCAGGGACCACAGGAGACCCTTATACGACTTTCTTTAGTCCAGATGATAATAAGCTCTTTAAGGATGAGATAAAGGGTTCTTTTGGAGGAGTAGGTGCCGAAGTTGGTATCAAGGATAATATTTTGACTATAATCGCTCCAATCAAAAATTCCCCAGCTTTTAAAGCTGGTATCAAGAGTGGAGATAAGGTTCTAAAAATCGACAAAATTAGTACCAATGATTTATCGATAGATGAAGCTATCAACCTAATGCGTGGTGAGAAGGGTACGTCAGTAACTCTGACTATTTTAAGAGTTGGAGAGAGTGAGACTAGGGAAATAAAAATCGTGAGAGATATAATTGAAATACCTACTATAGATACAGAGACACTACCTGGGGGAATATCAGTTATAAAGTTTTATAGTTTTTCTGAGAATTCAGATAACTTATTTGCTAAAGCTTTAAATGAGTTTATTAAATCAGGTAACCATAAACTTATCCTCGATTTGAGAGGAAACCCAGGAGGATATCTAGAAGTAGCAGTGAATATAGCTTCTTGGTTTTTAGATGAAGGTAAAGTAATAGTAAGTGAAGATTTTGGAACAAGTCATAAGCCTCAGTACTACCGTAGCCATGGGCCAAGATTGTTCAATGATAAATTGCAGTTTGTCGTCTTAGTAGACGGAGGCTCTGCTTCTGCTTCTGAGATATTGGCTGGTGCGTTAAAAGAACACAATATAGCTACATTAGTTGGAGAGAAAACATTTGGTAAAGGTTCAGTTCAAGAGCTTGTCGATATAACGCCTGATACATCTTTAAAGGTTACAGTTGCAAGATGGCTCACACCAAACGGTATATCGATATCAAAAGAAGGTCTAGAGCCAGATGTTAAAGTACCTTTTACTATGAAGGATTTTAATGCCAATAAGGATCCACAGATGGATAAAGCAGTCGAGATACTAAAAGCTAAAGAATAATATTATGAAAATTATTTTAACAACAGATGTTCCAAAATTGGGCAATAGGTATGATATCAAAGAATTAAAAGATGGTTATGCCAATGTACTTATATCAAGAGGTGTAGCTCTTCTTGCTAGTCCTCAGGCACTTGCAAGTCTAGCTAGCAAGAAGGCTCAATCAGAAAAGAAGAAGGAAGAAGAGATGAAGATTTTTGATTCTCTTATCTCTTCTATAGACAATAAAAAGATTGAAGTGAAAGTAAAAGCAAATGAAAAAGGTCATCTATTTAAGTCAGTCTCAGCACAAGAAATAGTGAGAGCTATAAAAGAAACAACTGGAATAGAAGTAGAAGAATCATCAATAGTGATGAACCATATAAAAGAAGTAGGCACCCATACTGTAGAGATAAAAAAGAGTAATAGAAAAGGGAAGTGTGAAGTAATAGTTAAAGCAAATTAAATTTAGTAAATTAAAAATCCCTCATATGAGGGATTTTTAATTTACTAAATTTAATTTGCTTTAACTATTACTTCACACTTCCCTTTTCTATTACTC
>CAIJLF010000031.1 GCA_903821415.1 uncultured bacterium
ATTCTTAATCTTAATTCCGTTCTGCCTGCAAAAGTACTTTTCTCAAATGTAGCCACGAGGTTAATTCTCTCTCCTTCTGATATTTTACTTTTGAAACTATCTCTCGTCTTAAAGAAAGCGATGGCTTTTATCTGCTTGCCTTTACTATTTAGAAAACTTAATTCTAAATGATTTTTTTCTTTTCCAAATTCTTTCAGTGTGTGTATCGGCAATTCTTTAAAGAGAAATCTAGGTTTTGGATTCCCTGCTCCATAGGGGGCAAGTCTATCTATCACACTGAAGTTTCCAGGGTTAACATCATCTATACTTATAAATGCTTCTGCTTCAGTCCCCAATATATCTTCTTCTACTTCCCTATCTTCACCATAGACTTTAAGAATTCTTTCTTCTAAGAAATGAATTTCTTCATGCGATACAGCGAACCCTCCTGCACCGGCATGTCCACCAAAAGACGTCATTGTATTTTCTGGCAATAAATTCATTATCTCTACCAAGTTTATACTACCCCACGAACGACAAGAGCCTTTAAGCATTTCACTGCCATCAGACCCCCATACAAACACAGGTCTTTTATATTCTTCAACGATTTTTGAGGCGATGATTCCCAGCACCCCTATCCTCCAGCTTGGATTCCCTATGACTATTACTTTCTTATCTTCTCTTTTACTTAAGGTTTTATTTACCTCTTTCATAATGTTCGCCACCATGTATTTACGATCATCATTTATCTTAGCCAGGTTATCAGCTCTAGCTTTTGCTACTACCAAGTCTATAGCAGAAAGTGCCTCAAAGGCCATCATCGGATCTGCCATACGACTAGCTGCATTTATACGTGGAGCTAAAGTAAAAGTCACATCCTCTTCGTTAAGTTTTGTTATATCGACAGATGCTTTACGAAATATCTCGACGAGTCCAGGACGTCTTCCTTTTTGTAAAACTTTCAAACCATAAGTAGCGAGTACTCTATTCTCATCTACGAGTGGCACTTGGTCAGCAAGAGTAGCAATACCCACCATATCAAGTAGCCACTTCTCCCACCCTTTACTTATATCCCAATACTCTCCATACTTTGATATCATTGCCTGAATAAGTTTAAAAGCAATCCCTGCACCACAGAGCATTTTATCAGGATAGATACATCCAACTTGCTTTGGATTAAGTATTGCATAAGCATTTGGCAGACCTTCTACACTTGGTAGATGATGGTCTGTAATTATCACATCTATCCCTCCAGCTGTAGCCTCTATCACTTCTTCTATAGCAGTGATCCCTAGATCGAAAGTAATCAAAAGTTTTATTTCTTGATCTATAAAATTTTTAATGGCATCCATATGTAGTCCATATCCCTCATCGTGTCTATCTGGAATATATATAGTGAAATTTTCATAGCCAATCTTTTTAAAGAAGTCATTCATTATCACCGCTGCAGGGATACCATCACAGTCATAGTCAGTATAGACAACTATCTTCTCTTTAGCTTCAACTGCTTCGAAAATGCGTACACAGACCTTCTCCATATCTTTCATCAAGAAAGAATCATACAAATGATTCTCATAAGAAGGATTCAAAAATTTGTCTTTGTCTTCATCTTTTATTCCCCTATTCTTCAAAAGTAAGTCTAAAAATTCAATTTCATTCGGCATAATAATGATTGTAACATAAATATAAAACTCCCATACATTGTATGGGAGTTTTATATTTTATCTTTATTTTAATGCCTTAATTCCAGGAAGAGTTCCCTTGGCCAGGAAGTCGAGGGTTGCTCCACCACCAGTCGAGACGAATCCTATCTTGTCACCAATCTTTAGTTTGGTTATAAGTGATACAGTATCTCCTCCTCCGACGATACTATTAGCCTTACTTTTTGCAATTGATTTCAATACCTTCTCTGTGGCACTTCCAAATCCACTTTCGTACTTACCAAGTGGACCATTCCAAAGAATGAATGATGCTTTTTGTATCAATCCATCTAAAAGTTCCACTGTATTCTTTCCTATATCTAAAATACTTTCATCACTCTGTACTTCATCCGGCTTTATATTTCTCGCAGTACTTCCTTTTACTGCAACTACGTCAATTGGTAAAATCAAATTCTTATTCTTAAAGAAAGATTTAACAGGAGCGATACCATCACTTACAAGTGAAGTTCCTACTTCGTATCCTTTACCTTTGAAGAAGTCATTGGCTATCGCACCTCCGATAAATACTTCATCCGCATCTCGAAGAAACTTTTTTATTAGTGGAATTTTTGTTTCAAATTTCGAGCCACCCAATATGAATAGAAACGGGTGTTTAGGACTAAAAGCCTTAGAGAGTTCATTGACTTCATCTATCAATTGTAATCCTGCATATGAAGGTAGACACTTTGTAATACCAACAACTGAAGCATGAGCTCTGTGAGAGACAGAGAAGGCATCATTCACATAGATATCTCCATATCTCGATATACCTCGTGCAAAAGATGGAGAATTCTTCTTCTCTCCTATTTCACGACGAATATTTTCTAGCATTGATACATCTCCGTTTTTCAAACTGAAAATTATTTTTTTAGTTTCATCTGAAAAAATAGTTGATTCTATGAAGTTAAGATTTGGTAGATACTTTTTTAGCCTTATAGATACAGGTTTTAGGCTAGATACTGCATCATCTCCAATGTGAGCCATAAGTATAACTATCGCTCCTTTTTTCTTTAAATACTCTATTGTAGGTAGAGCTGCCTTTATACGGAAGTCATCTAAGATTTTTCCATCCTTCATAGGTACGTTAAAGTCTACACGGACAAGCACCCTCTTTCCTTTCAAAACTTCAATGTCTTTAATAGATTTCATATTTGTATTTATTTTGCCAAGTTAATAATCGCACTAAATTTCTTTGGGCTCAGACTATCACGCCCGACGAGCAATCCAAAAGATCCACCCTCTTTTACAAATGGTTCTGCATTAAAAGGATTGACTGAACCACCGTAAATAATTCGAATCTCATTCGCGGTTTTAATATCATACATATCTGAAATTATTTTTTTAATATATATTCTTATCTCTGTAAATTCTGATGGTGTAGCTTCTCTAACAGCATGACTTCCGATAGCCCATATAGGCTCGTATGCGATAACTATATTTTTAACCTGCGCTTTTGTTATATCCTTTAGTCCTTCTATTAGTTGTTCCTTTATAAAAGAAAGATAGAATCCGTTTGTATCTCTCTTGCTCTCTCCAATACAAAATATCGGAGCTATCCTTGACTTGATAGCTGTTAGTATTTTTTTATTTACAATAGTATTTGTATCACTTATAGCTCTTCTTTCTGAGTGTCCTACTATTACATACTCTACTCCCATATTTTTAAGCATAGGAGCCGATACTTCACCAGTAAAAGAACCTTCTTTTTCATAGAAGATGTCTTGGCTACCTAGCTTAATACTCTTGTTTTTAATTTTTTCTTTAATAAATAGAAACGGAAATGGCGGGCAAACAACTATATCTATATTTTTTAAATTTTTTACTGCCGCAGATATCCCTCTAAAAATAATTTCCGCTTCTTTCTTTGATTGCGGATTCATTTTCCAGTTGGCAACTATAATCTTATTTAATTCTCTCATTTTCCTATTTTACCATAAAATGCCCAAAATCGTCATTCTACCTCTTTCCACTTAGTTATGTTCCATGAACCCGATGGACCACTTACAAAATTTTGATTTGCTAGTCCACTATCATAAGTTATAGCTGCATTATTACCTAGGTGAATGTAGTATCCATTTAAGGCTTTTGCTGTACCATTATTGGCTACATCGATAGTCCCATTTGCTGCATAAAGAGCTACAGCTCCTGCATTATTTGATAAAGTTATAGCTTGTGAAGAAGACGAGGTACTGAGTGCCAAGATATAGCTCCCAGCTGTCCCTGATCCACTGAAAAATGCATTATTACTTATAGTTATAGTTCCATCTACTATGATAACCCCAGAAGAGCTTCCAAAACTAGAAGCCAATTTCAAAGATCCATTATTGTTAACATCTAGATTTCCTTGCACCCAGATTGCACCACTTAGAGTTAGAGTATGACCGTTGTCTACAGTCAGATTCCCCGTTATTTTTTTAGGACCGATTGTAGTATTTGAAGTTAGTGTATAGTTACCATTTATAGATCCACCGGCAGAAGCAGCATTTTTCCAGTCTTGTATATTTTGTTCTGATATAGGCATCGCTATCTGAGAAGGATCATCCTTAGAAGTATTGCATGCCTTATTATTACCTGTGCCTGTTTTACAATAGTTTGTACCAGCTATAGTTGAATTTTTAATTGTATTAGCATATGCATTTCCTACAGAACCAGTTCCGACTTTTATACCAGTTATTGACCCCGTCATCCCACCTAGATATAAATTAAAGAAGCAGTCTAGTCCTGAGGGAGAAGTATTATTCCAAGTCCCACTATATGCTCCTGTCTTACCTGTGCCATTTGCATATCCATTATTATTTGCTCCTATTTTATAATATTTAGAAGAAGAAGTAGAAGTATCTAAGACTAGCCAATATGTTGTAGCAGAAGAAAGTTGTACGAAAGTAGAAAAAGGAACTTCTGCCCATCCGTAATTTGTTGAAACAGCTGAAGCTGACAACGTACCCTGTGCTAAGGTTGTAGAACTAGGACTTCCATTTGAATCAGTCACGAGTCTAACTGTAATATTTGATGGGGCATCAACTTTTTTAATATATAGACTTACTTTATTTGCTTCTCCTGTAGTACTTATATGAAAACTTTGAGCAAAGTCCTGCGTTGTATTTGTATTACCAAAAGATACATCATAAGCAGGAATTCCAGAACCATTTGTCTGATCAGATGTTAATTAAGGAGAATTCGCAGAAGTAGCACTTCCCGTTATTTCCCCAGAACCAGATATGGGTCCATTTGAATAAACGCTTCCTATAATCTTAGAACCGTTATCCATACTGAATCCTCCTACCCCTGACAAAACTCCGTAGCTAAAAGATGTCCCTACTCCAACATTTACATCCATACTCACTTTCCTCTGTATATTATTCGTATCCCCTAATGATGTTATTTCTTTTTGCCCATTTGAAATATCTGTGAGTGAAGTAGTGACTTCTGTATCACCTAGCACTAGAGTCTCAGTACTACTAGTTTGTTTACTATTCCTCAGTCTATATACAACGTCTTCTATCCCCGACTCTGCTAGAAAATACGTCTGCTTTGAATTAAAGCTGTCCGTTGCTATTTTGAATTCGAGAACAGTCGGAGACACTACCCCTATCAGAATACTTACACTAATGAATACAAAAAATAATACGAGTACCATCATCGCTGCTCCACCATTTTTTTTAATTTTATTTTTGTTATTCATCTTTAATTTTTAATACCTCCCCTTAACACGACCGTATCATAAAAAGACTCTGTCTTTTTTGTTTTACTCTTAGTGTCTTGTATTGTCATTTTTATTTTTATCCCCTCGCTGTTTGTAGTTAAGATGCGATAAAAAGAAAGAGATGTGACTATTGTATTTTGTGTTAACAAATTCCCCACCAATTCATTATCTTTATATATGTTTAATTCATCCCCCTCTCTTATTATCTTAATGACCGTATTAGTATTATCAATATTTGTACTATTTATTTGCAATGACTCCCCTCCATTTATTTGACTATTTACAAGGTCGATATTTTTAGCCTGTCTTATTTCTCTAGATATCCTCTCCATTGAAGAAGTCCCTGAATTCAGTAAATCATGGTTTGACCTTATCTCTCTAAAAGAAGAAAGAACTACAATAAATGAATTAATAACAACTATAGAAATAGCCGTAAAGATAGCTAGGTATACTACTATCTCTATAATACTAAAACCATAGACTAACTTTTTTTTATTCATTTTTAATTTATTTAAATACATTTTTTGTTAGTTGAAAATATCTGCTATATAAAAATATAAGCTTTTTGAGTTTGTTGTACCCGGGGAGTGCCATGTTGTCGTTATGGTGACTTTCTTAGTTCTAGCATCTAGTGTCCCGCCAGATGAAGTAATATTGTCATTGATATCTCTATAGACAGGAGAGATAGTAGCAGTGCGCATAAAAACCCCGTCTACAGGATAGCTCGGAATAGAACCGGCAAGCGTAGTGGTATTTCCGAGTCCCCACAACTTTGTAGTAGTATTGAAAAATAAATAATAAGGAGTATTGAGTGTAGCCCCACTGATGGTTGCCCAACTGTTGTCTCTTATAGATTTTATAGATTCGGCACCTTCCTCTAGCAAGAAGCTTGCCTGAGACTTTTTCAGAGCATAGTTTGATAGGCTTATTCCCTTTTCTGCTGTCTGCATCAATGCAAACATTGATATAGTTATAATAGAACAAGCGACAAGCACCTCGATGATTGTAAAGCCTGAAATATTTTTTTTAATTTTTAAATCAATCATTTTAATTTGAACTTACTACGCCAGTTTTACTAATAGTAATTGTTTTTTGTTTTGAAGAATCTGATTTTAATTTTATTACGATATTTCCATCAGTAGCTTCACCTGTTAGACGCTCATAAATCACACTACTCCCTCCTCCTAGATTTATACCACCTGATATAGGTATAGTGACAGATGAATCAAATATAATTTTTTCGTTTGTTACATCCACCGCATTATAAATACTTCCAGTGAAAAGTACTGCTTTGTCTGTCTCAAAATGTACACTATAATTATTTGAATTAATAGATGACAAAGTATTTTGCCTAGCTTTATTTAAAAGAGTGACGATATCAATCTCAGTATTTTTTAATGATTGTTCGTTTTTAAAACTATTCAAGTTAAACATTACTATCGAAGAGATTATCCCTATGATAGCTATCTCAGCAAAAACTTCTATAAGAGTGAATCCTGACTTTTTGTTTAATTTAAATGAGTTAAACATAATTTAATATTATTTTATATTATCCATAACTGAATACATCGGTTTTATCATAGCGATAGCAAAGAAGCCTACGGCTACACCGATAAATATCATAAGTACCGGCTCTATGATGGTTGAGAGATTTTTTGTTTTATTATCTACTTCAGTTTCGTAAAAAGATGCTATATCTATAAGCATTTGTGATAGTTTGCCTGTTTCTTCTCCTACTTCTATCATCTCCCCCACCATAACAGGATACAAGTTAGTATGTTCCTTAAATGCTACAGAGAGCAATACTCCTTTCTCTATAGAATTGATAGAGTTATGTATCAATTCTATATAATGAACATTTTGTAAAACTTCTTCTGTTATACTCAAGGCCCTTGATAAGTCTACCCCTGATGACAGAAGTGATGACAATGTTCTAGCAGTACGAGCTGTGTTCATCTCTCTTATTAAAGTTCCTAATATTGGTAATTTTAAGATGAATAAGTCAAAGTATCTCCTAGTCAAAGAGAACTTAGATATTCCGATACCTATACCAACCAAAGCTCCGATAAACAATGCAAAGAGTAGAAAATGCTGACTCAAAGTATCAGATATAAATATAATAAATTGTGTTGAAGCTGGTAGTGGTACTCCTATATCTACGAAAGTTTTAGTGAGGGTTGGAACAACGTAGATCATCATCAGGATTCCTATACCAAAAATAGCCACTATGATGACGCTTGGGTATATCATGGCCCCTTTTATTTTCTTGTTTAAATCATAAGTTTTTTTGAGAGTTATACCTATTTCTTTAAGTGTATTAGGTAGTCCTCCAGACTCTTCTCCTGAGTGAATCATTGAAATAAAAACCCCTGAAAAAACTTTTGGGTATTTTTTCATCCCAGCTGATAAAGTGTCACCCTTGTCTATATCATCAATAAGACTTTTAAGTATACTCTTAAAATACGTATTAGTTGTTTGTTTTTCTAGAACAGATAAGGCTCGAGTAAGAGATAGTCCTGCAGAAAGCATTCCACTAAGGTTATTTGTAAACATTATCTTTTCAGACAGAGATACCCTGTTAAACATCTTTATATTCACAGACAAGCCTCCTTCATTTTCACTAAATTCTTTTATCAAAAGAGGTATATTCCCTTTTTCTCTTATCTCTCTAGCCAATGAGAATTTATCCAGGGATTCTGCTACCCCTTCTATAAGCTTGCCCTCTTTATTTTGTTCTTTATATTTAAATTTCATCCCGTTAGAAGTAGGTCGCGGTCGTTATGTTTTAATAACTAATACAACTTACTATTTTTTATTTAAAA
>CAIJLF010000032.1 GCA_903821415.1 uncultured bacterium
TGTCAATGACGGGATTATAATATTACAATATATCTGAGTTTTAAAATATTGATTTTTCAGTTGACGCTTTTTCAGTTGACTCGGGTCTTTGACAGTTGAATAAAGAAAAAAGTCGCAAAAACCTTGATAGAGGTTTATTTTTTTGTCAAATTTTAAAATTTATTTGTTGTACGGTGTTGTATTTTAATATATTATATGTTATAATAGCTTATAATACACAAGAGAAAGAAGGGTGAGCATATGAAGCTCAATTACGATAAAAAGTCCGATGATCCTACTTACTTCATTCAGATGGGGTTCCGTAACGGTAAAAAGACTTCAACCAAAAATGTGACGAGGATCGGCAAGCATTCCGAACTGCTGGCTATCGATCCAGACCCTCTTGCTTACGCTAAAAGGAAAGTGTTGGAAGCTAACCAAGCTCTAAAACACAACAAGCTTAGTATGAGTTTTAAAATTGATTTTGATGAGAAACTGACTGCGACCAGTGACATAGCATCCAAGTCGAACCTTTTGAATATTGGCTACATAATTTTGCAAAAGATCTATCACGATCTTGCGATTGCGGACTTTTTCAAAGCTGCCCAGACGAGCTATAAAGCCCTATTCTCCTGCAATGACATTAACCGATTCCTTACCTATGCAAGAATCCTCGACCCCGAATCGAAACTAGGCACTTTTGACAAGATGGACACCTACTACGAACAGCCTTCTTTTGAGTACCAGCATATATTTCGTTTCATGGACATACTGGAAAAAAATTATGACGGATATATTGAACACCTTTTCAAAAACAGCGGAAACGTCGTACCTAGAGACACATCAGTCTGTTATTTTGATTGTACAAACTATTATTTTGAGATTGAAACGGAGGATCCCGATTATATTGATGAGGTCACGGGTGAGATTCTAAAAGGATTCCGCAAGTATGGCCCTTCCAAGCAGCACCAGCCCCTTCCTCTTGCTCAAATGGGGCTGTTCATGGATGGCAATGGCATCCCTATATCAATGTGTATCAATTCCGGCTCCGACAACGAGCAAAAATGTGCTATACCTTTGGAGAAGAAAATCACAAAGATGTTTGGTGGCGAGCGGTTTATCTACTGTGCGGACGCTGGGCTTGGCTCTTCCAGCATAAGGCAATACAACTCAATGGGCGGCAGAGCATTCATTGTCACCCAATCCATCAAAAAACTGTCCCAAACGCTTAAACAAGCCGTATTTAATGACTATGACTACAGGCTTTTATCGAATGATACACCCGTCACAATTAAACATATGAAGGATTTCGATCGCTTTGACGAAAAGAATCTTCCCTTATACAAAGATTTAGCCTATAAAGTTTTAGATGTTGAAAATGACGTAGATTTGGGGCTGTATGAGGAAAAAGTCCTGAAGAATGGGAAAACCAAAAAAGTAAAATCAATGGCAGTCCTAAAGCAGCGCATCATAATAACATTCTCCAGAAAAACCATGGAATATCAGAGGCATATAAGAAACACCCAAATTGAACGCGCCCGGAACATTCTCAAGTATCGGGACGTGGAGGAGGTAAAAAAAGGTCCTCACGATGTTACAAGATTCATTAAAAGGACTTCGGTGACGAAGAACGGAGAGAAGGCCGTCGACAATTACGAGATTGATCAGTCCGTTATTGACGAAGAAGAAAAATATGACGGATACTATGCGCTGGCTACTAATTTGGATGATGCCGTAAAAGACATAGTGAACATTAATTCTCAGCGCTACAAGATTGAGGATTGTTTCCGGATTCTTAAAACCAACCTCAGTGCAAGACCCGTATACCACAGTAAGAAAAACCGTATTGTCGCTCACTTTATGGTTTGTTATACCGCTTTATTGATCTACCGATTATTGGAATGCAAATTGAACCAATATGGCACGCACTTCACAACTGATAACATTCTGGATACATTGAAAAATATGAATGTATCCAATTCGCAAGACATGTACTATACAGCGGCATATAGAGGAAGCAAGGTATGTACGGCATTGAACGGTCTATACGGCTTAGGATTGGACAAAAAATATTATCAACCAAAGGAGCTGAATAAAAAAATAAAAAAATTTTTATGAGAGGTGTTCCGTACAACATTTTTGAATACTAACAAACAGGAGCGAAGCCGCTGCTTGAGACGGTTTCGCTCTTTTTTTTATGCTTCAACTGTCAAAGACGGGATTATACACGATAATTCTTGATTCGTCAAACACAATTGAAGAAAATTTCATAATTTTGGAGGTAAATTTAGAAGAATCAATATGCCTTGGAACA
>CAIJLF010000033.1 GCA_903821415.1 uncultured bacterium
AATTCTTACTTTTTATCCTGCCAATTCTTAGCAATAACTATAAGTGGACTTGCGAAGAAGATTGATGAATATGTTCCAAAGAACATTCCAGCTGTAAGCATCAAAGCAAATACTTTTGTACTTGCTGGACCCCAGAATACTAGAGCGAGCAAGGCAATAATAACAGTAGAGGAAGTGGCAATGGAACGAGTATAGACTTGCTCCAAACTTCTTCCTACTGTTTCTTCAAAAGTCTTAAAGTGTCCTATGCGAATATTTTCTCTGATTCTATCAAAGACAACAATGGTATCTGAAACAGAAAGACCAAGGACAGTAAGAATAGCAACAACGAAGAGTGTATCAACTTCTACTCCTGAAAAATGACTGAGAACTGCAAATACTCCTACAGGGATCATTATATCGTGAACCAAAGTAACAATAGCTATCAAACCATACTTCCAAGAAGAAACTGGCTTTGAAACTTTTCTAAATGAAAATGCTATCCAGAAAATAATACCAAGTGACACGAGAATGAATGATATCAATGACTTACGGACAAGTTCAGCTCCGACTGAAGGACCAATAGAAGTAAAACTCTTCTCTGTAGCGGCTACACCTAATGCAGTCAATACTTCTCTATGTTCTTTATCTGTTATGTCGCGTGTCTTTATACTGTAACCTTTGTCACCTATAGGCTGTATGAGGGCCTGACCTAATGTAGGTAAAGTCTTCAAACTAGCTTCAATAACTGACTGGTCTGGGCGAGCTACTGTAGTGTATTCAACCTCTGTAAGAGATCCTCCTTTAAAGTCTATACCCATATTCAAGCCGAAGATTAAAATAGATCCGATAGATAATACAACCAATGCGACAGAAATGAAAACGAATATTTTTTTGTATTTTATTATAAACATAAATTATTTTTGAGATTTAGCACTACTAAGACCCGACCCGAATAAGAAGTTTGTGAACCCACTCGTCTTCTTTATGTTAAGTGTATACAAGAATAGTCTTGTGATAGAAATAGCAGAAATCATAGAAACGAGGACACCTATCAAGAATACCAATGCAAATCCTTTGATAAGAGTAGTACCAAACCAGTAAAGAATGATAGCAGTAATGATACTTGAGATATTGGAATCACGAACTGACAGCCATGCACGCTTGAATCCATTATGCATAGAATCTGTAACATTTGATCCTCCTCTCAACTCTTCTTTAATACGTTCAAAGATAAGGACATTGGCATCAACAGCAATACCTATCGAAATAATGAATCCTGCGATACCTGCAGCTGTCAAAGTGACAGGAAGTAACTTGAATATAGCAAGCATAATAACAGCATAAATAGATAATGCTACTGTTGCTATAAGACCTGGTAGTCTGTACCAGATTATCAAAAACAAAGCGATAGCTAAGAATCCGATAAGAGCAGCCTTAACTCCAGCTGCTGTAGCCTGAGAGCCTAGTGATGGACCAATAGTTTGTGTAGAAATAAGTTCGATGTTTACAGGGAGTGCTCCAGAGTTTAAACGACCGACGAGAGTCTTGGCTTCTTGGGGTTTGAAATTACCAGAAATCTGAGCCTTGCCTCCAGTGATAGCTTCATTGACAGTAGGAATAGAAATAGGAGATCCATCTAAGAAGATAGCGACACTCTTACCAATATTCTCTCTCGTAATTTTCTCAAACAAAGCAGAACCTTCAGCATTGAACTGTAGTGCTACTACTGGCTCGCCTGTATTCTGATTGAATTCAAGTATCGCCTTGTCTAGGAAGCGACCAGTCAATTCTGTTTTAATATACTTTGAAGCATAAGGATCGACAGTTACATTTCCATCTTTACCTACTACTGCTTGCTGAGGGGCATCCTTCACAGGATTCTCTGTACGGAAATCAAGTACTGGAGTCTCGCCTATCATAGCGATAGCTTTAGAAACATCTGTAACTCCTGGAAGGTCAACTATCAAACGTTGCTCTCCTTGGTTTGAAAATCCACCGTCTTGAACTTGTATACTTGGTTCTGAAACTCCAAAAATATTTATTCTCCTCTCTATAACATCACGAAGAGAAGACATAGAGTCTACTACTTGAGTAGATGCTATCTGAGAGACATCTGCACGATATACCAAGTGTGAACCACCCGAAAGGTCGAGCCCAAGCTTAAATGGGAATCTAGCTAACCCCTTTGGAGCTACGTCTTTTACGACAGCTCTATGAGACATCTCTGACTTATAAACAAAGTAACCAATACCAAAGCCTAATAATAAAATAAGTAATGCTGTAATTCTTGTTTTCCACATAATAGCAGTATTTTATAGCTTTTCAGCTAAAATAGCAAGCAAGTCTATATTTTAAAAAAAATTATATTACCTTGAAAAATAAGGCTAAAATAAGAATGATGCCCAGAACTATGCGATACCAACCAAATATTTCAAACGTATGTTTTCTTATATACCCCAAGAACCATTTTATAACAATAAAGGCAACTAAAAATGATACTATGAATCCCAATATTATTGTCCCCCACTCTGAAGATGACACAGAAACTCCTGACTTGTAAATATCATAGACAGAGGCAGCTAACATAGTAGGCACTGCGAGTAAAAAAGAAAACTCCGTAATTAAAACCCTATTTAAACCAATCGCACGACCAGAGATAATAACAGCTCCAGAACGTGAGACACCTGGTATCACAGCCAAAGCTTGGGCTGTGCCTAAAATAATTAATTGTTTGAAAGTAAGTTTTTCTATATTAATCTCTTCACTTTCTATGTGATTATTTTTAATTTGATAATTTTCGAAAATTATTATTATGATACCTCCTATCAACAAAGCACAGGCTTCAACCAAAATATTGCCAAGTAAAAATGATTTGACCAATTTATATAAAATGAATCCTATAATACCTGTAGGAATAAAAGCAATGATTAAATTTACAATATACTTCCAAGATGAAAAGACTTTCTTGTAATACAAAACTGCAACTGCCATTATAGCTCCGAGTTGAATTATTATTTCAAAGCTTTTTATAAATGAGGATGTTGGAATACCAAGTATAGTACGAGCTATATCCATATGAGCAGTAGATGAAATAGGAAGAAATTCTGTTAAACCTTCTACTATACCTATTATTATCGTGTGTATAAAATTCATATTTATTTAAA
>CAIJLF010000034.1 GCA_903821415.1 uncultured bacterium
ATCTCCATAAGTTCTGACTCTTTAACACTAGAGTTTAGTGGTAACAACAGACCAATGATAATAAAACCAATAGGAGATCCTTCTTTCATGTACTTAGTTATGCCTATGAATAGGTAAAAAAAATTAATGGATTACAATCATATAAAAGATTATTTAAATAAATTTAAAGAAATACTTTTCTCAAACGAAGAAAAAAGTAGAGTAACCGCGAGTGTTATAGAAAATATACTTTCTATTAAAATAGAAGCAAAAAATATTCAAATAAAACAACCCTATATTTATATTAAAGCATCTCCTTTAATAAGAAACGAAATTATGATTAAAAAAGAGTTAATATTAAAAGAAATATTAACTCTTTTACCCGAATGTAACTTTAAAGATATTAGGTAATTATTCAACTATTAGGTTTGAGGTAGCCTCTCCTGTTTTATTATTTATATCATAACCAATAACCTTTATTATGTTTTCTTTTGAGATATCTGGTATATCTTTAGGGAAAAAAGATACATTAAAAGGAACAGTTTTTATAGATTCAAAGTATGTATTATTTACAAAAATATCTATTTTCTTTAACTTGTTTTGATTAAGAGAATTAATTGTAAAATTAACACTATCTGTATTTTTATATACATCTTGTGATATTCCACTTATAGTAAACTCAGGGTTTGGTAGGTTGTTTACATTTACATTCAATGTACTATTTCGATCTACATCTGAAATAATCTTGTATTTATTAAAGTTTTCACCCCACCATTTTTGTACACCATATTCCCAATTTATAAACTGTGAATCACTAGTACTTTTAGAAGGGATATTATTTAACGGATTATTTTTATCAATCCAATATAAGATAGTATGAACATTTGTTACTGAAACCTCCTTTGCACTATTTTCAATAAGGGCGCCTGTTTGAGAGTCATATGAAGGAGTATTTTCATTAAAAGTTTCTCCACCTTGCCAAAAACCACGTAAGATTGGAGGTAATGCTGTATTTATAGGTTCCGGGTCTTGAAAAAATTCATTTGGTTTATCTTTCAAAGTTTCTGAAATAACAGCATTCCATATAGGACCAGCTAGAGCAGCACCACCTTTCTTCATAGGTTTATTATCGTTGTTTCCTACCCATACACCAACAACAACAGAAGGGGTGTATCCAATAGTCCAAGCGTCCTTGTTGTCGTTTGTAGTACCCGTTTTGACCGCTACATTGTGTCCTGGAACGTTTAGTATAGAGTTTGCTCCAAATGTTGGGGTGCGAGCAGTATCATCTGATAAAATATTGGATAATATATTTGTAGTGTTAGGATTCAATACAGCATAAGGTTTATCTTCATATTCTTCAAGTATTTTTCCCTCAGAATCTTTTACTGATAATATACCTTTATAAGGATGACGAATTCCATTCGTAGCAAAAACTCCATAAACTGAAGTCATTTCTAAAAGAGTGGTTTCTCCTCCACCAATAACCAACGATAAACCATACCTGGTTGGATCTGTAAGAGTTGTTATACCTAGATTACTAGCCATTTTAATAGCATCGTTTATACCCACTAGATATAGAAGCTTAATAGCTACCACGTTTATAGACTGAGCTAGTGCGTCCTTTAGAGTCATTGGCCCTCTAAACTTATTATCATAATCGCTTGGTGTATAACAAGTAGCTCCTTTACTACCAGGTAACGGATTACCATTCGGGTCACAAGAAGCGTTAAATTCTGTTTTTACATCAAATAGCGTTGTATCTGCAGTATATCCTTTTTCAAAAGCATCAGCATATACTATAGGTTTAAAAGATGAACCAGGCTGTCTAGCAGCTGTGGTTACATTGAAGTTGCCATCGACAGTTGTATCAAAATAATTACGTGAACCAACCATAGAAAGTATTTGTCCTGTCTTTGGGTCTATAACCACAATAGCAGCATTTGAGCCATTCCAATTCTTCTGATTTTCTTTTGATTTTTCTAAGGCTATGGCTTCAGCTTTTTTCTGTAAATCATAATCTAAAGTAGTAATTATATTTAAACCACCATCATCGAGAGTATTTATTCCATATCTCTTTTCAAGATAATCTTTAATAAAGAAAACAAAATGAGGAGCCGCTATATTCATAGGCCTCTCTGGCATAAACACAACAACCTCAGACTTTGCTTTGTTATAAGTGTTCTCATCTATAAATTTCAAATCAAGCATCCTTTTTAAAACTAAGTTCTTTCTCTCATCTAATTTATCTTTATTCTTTCTATATGGAGAGTAATAAGTAGGACCATTTGGGATAGCAGCTAGATACGCAGATTCTGCTAGAGTTAGGCTAATGGGTTCTTTGTTGAAGAATGCCTTAGAAGCTTCTTCTATTCCGTAAATATTTCCACCATAAGGAGCTTCGTTTAGATAAAGTGCAAGAATTTCATCCTTACTCATAATTTTCTCGAGCTTTATTGCTAGTATCCATTCTTTTATTTTCCTGGAAATAGAGCGATCAGAAGTGAGAAGAGTATTTTTTATTAATTGTTGAGTTATAGTTGAACCACCTTGTATCTTCTTACCTGTTAATTTTGCCCAAATGGTGGCACGGATAATGGAGGTTATTCGAATTCCTTTATGTTGATAAAATTCACCGTCTTCTATCGCCACAGTGGCATTTTTAATATCTACACCCATATCCTCATAAGGAATAACTGTCCTTTTTATATTTTCGTGTAAATCATAAAGTAGTACCTGTCCCGTACGGTCGTATATCTTAGTAGAGCTTTGTATTTTTCTCTCAGTAAATAGCTTAAAATCAGGTAGTTTAAGGGTACTAACCCATATAATAGCGACACCAACAAAAATAACACCCAACCCTAATAATAGAAATGAGACGTTTTTTAATGATTTAAATGAATGTTTTTTCATATATTAGTATCATAACACAATTATTAAGGGTACGGACAAAGAACACATAATATGATAATATACAAATATGAGTAAAATTATTACAGATGAAGATAAAATAAATGAAATAATAAGCAGAAGTGTGGCAGAAATACTTCCATCAAAAGAAGAATTTAAGAAAGTATTACTATCTGGCAAAAAAATACGTTTCTATATTGGGACAGATCCTACTGGAACATCTCTACATATAGGACACGCAACTAATTATATGGTTTTAGAAAGATTAAGAAAACTAGGGCACGAAGCTATTTTTCTAATAGGAGATTTTACTGCTAGTGTGGGAGATCCGACAGATAAGAGTGCTACCAGAAAACAACTGACAAGAAAAGATATTAAAAATAATATTAAAACATGGATAAAACAGATTAAACCAATTGTTGATTTAGATGACAAAAAAAATCCAGTAAAAATTCTTTTCAATTATGATTGGTTGTCTAAATTAACTTTTGAAGATGTTATAAATTTATCTTCTAATTTTACAGTTCAGCAAATGCTTGAAAGAGATATGTTTGAAAAAAGAATGGAAGAGAAAAAGCCTATATATATGCACGAATTTTTCTATCCATTGATGCAAGGATATGATTCTGTCGCTATGGACGTAGACATGGAACTTTGTGGTAATGACCAGAAGTTTAATGCGTTAATGGGAAGAACTTTACAAAAGAGATTAAATAATAAAGAAAAATTTGTTTTTATTACAACACTACTTGAAAATCCAATAACAAAAGAAAAAATGATGTCGAAAAGTCTTGGCACCGGAGTTTTCTTAGATGAAACAAGTGATAACATGTACGGTAAATTAATGGCTCAAGCAGACGAGAATATTCCTCAACTATTTACTGATTGTACATATTTATCTATAGAAGAGATAGATAAAATAAAAAAGGATTTAAAAGATGGTGCAGTCAACCCTAAAAATTTAAAAATGAATTTATCTTACGAAATAGTTAAGATATACCACGGAGATAAAAAAGCAAAAGAGGCTCAAGATAATTGGGAAAAAACATTTTCAAAAAAAGAAATACCAACAGAGTTAGAAACTATTCTGATAAAAGAAGGAAACTTATTAGTAGATGTTTTTATTTCACAAAAAATAGTTTCATCTAAAAATGAATTTCGAAGACTGATAGGGGAGGGTGCAATAACAAACATGGATATAAATGAGAAAGTTTCTTCTTTTGAAGAACTAGTAAAAAATGGTGTTTATAAAATAGGTAAGAAAAGATTTTGTAAAATAGAGATTAAATAAAATAAAAAGAGTAAGGTGTTGCCTTACTCTTTTTATTTTATTAGTATTCAGAACCATCAAGCCCTGCAAATTCTTCTAACTCATCGTC
>CAIJLF010000035.1 GCA_903821415.1 uncultured bacterium
CCCTAAAATAGACTCTCCTAAATAAGAGTCAAACATTTCGGGGAATAAAGTTATTATATGAAATTTCATAAGTTAGGTTCTAGTAATTAGTTTCTAGTGACTAGATAATTCAAGTTTATAGATTCTAGTAAAAAATGCAATAGATTAGTTACTAGTAGATAGTGACTAAGTTCTAGTATTACATACAAATGCCTCGCCGAAGGCGAGGCATTTGTATGTAATTTAATTTTCTAATCGCTAGAAACTAGATTGCTAGTCACTAATACTATATTCCCTTTAGATCTTCAAGTGCTGCATCAACTGACTTTGAAGCTTCACTTGCTGACATAGATGGAGCTTGTTGTGGTTTTGCCTCAACTTCTTCACGCTCTGTATGTTCAGGCATGATTCTACCTCCTTCTGGTTCATTGATCTTCAAGTTAACACGAGCATTGTTTTTCATACCGATAACACGTAATAGTGTGCGGATAGCCTTTGCTGTATTACCCTGACGGCCAATTATCTTACCCATGTCTGCACTGTTTACTGTCATTGTAATAAGTACGCCCATTTCGTCTACTGTTCGATCAATCTTAACATCGTTTGGATTGTCTACTAGAGCCTTAACAATATATTCTAGAAATGCTTTGTCGTCTGCCATCATATAATAGTATAGTAATTAATCTTAATTTGATAAGCAGTGTATCGACTACTACTGCTTTATATAATATACCACATTGTATATTTTTCTTGCAACAAAAATCCCCCGATTTATCGGAGGATTTTATATTATGACTTTTTAAGTTCTTTTCTTGCTTTTGTTGGAGATTTCTTTGATAAAACATTCTTCATCTTACCAGCAACTAATTTTTGTTTAACCAAAAAGTTGTGAACTGTGTCAGATGTTTGAGCACCGTTACTCATCCAGTAAGCGATACGGTCTGCCTTAAATATAACTTCTCCCTTTTTTAGATTGTATGAACCTAGAATTTCCTTAAACTTACCACTCTTAGCAGAATTCTTAGAATCTGTAAGAAGTACGCGAAAAGCTGGATCATTCTTGCGCCCTATTCTTTGTAATCTTATTTTTAACATATGTGAAGATATCCTACCATAAAGACATGAATGAGGCAAGGACTAGATTAAAAACATAATTATTGTTTTTAATCTTATTTGTCGCAATCGAGTCTTTTAATCATATGTATAATACCGAAAACTCAATAGTAACGACAACAAGTTATATGCTATACTACGCTTGTGAAAAACAATAAAAACAACACAATTCATACTAAGAGCCAATATATAGAAGGAATCATAACTATATCCCATAAAGGTATGGGTACTGTACGTATTAAAGGAACCGACGATATAATAGAGATAGACCATAGCTTTCTTCATACTGCATGTCACCAAGATACAGTAAAGATCCTCCTTCACCCTAAACGATCTGGAAAAATCCAAAACGGCGAGGTCTCTGAAATAATGCGTCGTTCTAAAAAAGGATACTCTGGAGTCTTAGAAAAAGAAAACGACACTTACTTTTTAGTACCGAGTGATCTTCGTATGTATGCAGATATAGTAATACCTGTAAATAAATTGGCAGGGGCTAAAATAGGGCAGAAAATTTTCGTAGTTATCACTGAATGGAAAGATGCAAAAAAGGCACCCATAGGAGAGGTTAATAAAATACTAGGAATGCCAATGGAACACAATGCTGAGATGGAAGCTATCGCCCTCGAAAAAGGATTCTCTGCCCTCTTCCCTAATGACGTAGATAATGAAGCAAAGGAAATAGCAAAAAAAGGAATAACAGAAGCCGACTTTAAAAATCGTCGTGATATGAGAAGCGATACAACCTTTACTATAGACCCAATAGATGCAAAAGATTTTGATGACGCTATATCTTTTAAGAAACTTTTAAATGGGCACTATGAGATAGGTATTCATATCGCTGATGTATCTCACTATGTTAAATTAAATTCTATTTTAGATAAGGAGGCACAGAGCCGAGGGACCTCTGTATACCTAGTAGATAGAACTATACCGATGCTTCCTGAAGAATTGTCTAATGGGCTTTGTAGCTTGAATGAGGGAGTAGACAGACTTACATTCTCAGCCGTCTTTGAAATTGACCAAAATGGCAAAACCTATAACGAATGGTTCGGCGAAACAATCATACATTCTGACAAAAGATTCACCTACGAAAATGCTCAAATAATACTAAATGACAAGAAAGGGACCTTCTATTTTGAACTTTCAACATTGAACTCTATTGCTAAAAAATTACTTAAGAAAAGATTTGACGAAGGAGCTATAATGCTCGAGCAAGATGAAGTTAAATTTAACTTGGACGATAAAGGAGTACCTATATCTGTATACACTAAGGCACGTGGTGATACAAATAAACTAGTAGAAGAATTCATGCTCCTAGCAAATCGTCGAGTGGCTGAATATATGTCGAAAAAGAAAAAAGGAGTGCAAGGTGTATTCCTCTATAGAATACATGACCTACCAAATAAAGATAAAATGCAGGATCTGGCGACTTTTCTAAAAAGACTCGGATATCATTTAAAGCTCAAAGATGGAATAATACCTTCAGAAGAAATAAATGCATTGATAGGAAAACTAGAGCATAATCCCCTTCGTGATACAGTCCATACTGCAATAATCAGGACAATGGCCAAAGCTATTTATTCAACAAAAAACATAGGACACTATGGGCTCGGTTTTAAATTCTATACACATTTTACTTCTCCTATCAGAAGATACCCTGATGTCATAGTCCATAGGTTACTAAAGGAATTCTTAGCTGATAAAGCTATACCTAAAGAAAAATGGTATGAGTACGAACATATGAGCCAAGAGGCTTCTAGCCAAGAAAAAGAAGCTGCTGAAGCAGAGCGCGCATCGATAAAATATAAACAGGTTGAGTATATGTCTAAACGTGTTGGAGAAAACTATGAAGGTGTCATCACCGGAGTCACAGAATGGGGTCTATACATAGAAGAAAAGCAAACAAAATGTGAAGGAATGGTCCGTATGAGAGATTTGAAAAGCGACTACTATATATTCGATAAAAAGTTTATGAGTATTCGCGGACAAAAAACTCATAAGAAATATACCCTGGGAGACAAGGTTAAATTCAAAGTTAAAGGAGCAGATATGAATAAAAAAACTATAGACTACGAGTTAATCTAACAGATAAAACATATATAATGAAAATGAAAAGAAAAAAATTATTTATAATAATATTTGCTTTTATAATCGTGATAATGATCACGTACACTTTTACATATAAAAAAATAGAATCACCCAAACAAACTGAAATAACCGTAGATACAATAACTAAACCTCTAATATCAGAAAATTCAAACGTCAAACCTGTAATAGATGAAGTGAAGTCAGTAAAAGAAATAACACCTGTTACAAAAAAAATTGAGGTAGATAATAACCCTAAATATAAAATAATAGAAAGGAGTGTCGTTGAACCAGAAGACAAAAAAAACAATAAAAAAATCGTTCTTCTAACGGTAGATGATGGACCAAGTTCTCAAGCACTAGCGATGGTAGAAGTATTCAAAAAACATAATGCAAAAGCCATTTTCTTCATAAATGGAATGCATGATGTAGCTCATAAAGGTGTGATAGGAAAAATAAAGGAAGAAGGATTTGCTATAGGTAACCATACTTGGGACCACCTTGATCTAAAAAAAGAAAAAGATATAAAAATTATAGATAAAGAAATTGATAAAAATACTGATCTTATAAATAAGATAACAGGTGCTCAGCCTAGATTCTTCCGCCCTCCTTATGGAGATACTAGCCCTTATGTAATAAAATATGTGAAAGAAAAAGGAATGATAGAGATGAACTGGTCAAACGCTGCAAAAGACTGGGAAAAATCTGCTAGAGAAAAAGATATCTTCGTAAGTAATGCTATGAAGAATATCCAATCAGGAGCGATAATTTTAATACACGAACATCCATGGTCGCTTGCAGACTTAGATGCATTGCTAACAGAACTAGAATCTAAAGGCTATACCTTTGTAGACCCAAAAGATATTATAGAATAAAAATTTAATTATTTTGCGTAAGCGCTAGCATCTTCAAGACGAATAGAAAGGAGCTTTGAAGCACCTTCTGCACTCATAGTAACTCCATAAAGCACTTGGGCACGAGACATAGTCTCACGATTGTGAGTCACTACTATAAGCTGAGAATACTTTGATAGATTCTCGAGCATGTTCCCATACTTTCTTGAATTCGCTTCATCTAGAGCTGCATCTGTCTCGTCTAGTACTAAAAATGGTGGTGGGTTAACTTGGGATACAGCAAATAAAAGAGCTATAGAAGTAAGAGACCTCTCACCTCCTGAGAGCATATGTAAATCCTTGACCTTCTTCTGAGGCAAAGTCACATTTATCTCTATACCTCTCTCAAACCCAAGGTCGCTACTCTCTTCTTCCTCTTCAGACTCATCGTCTTCTTCGGATACTTTCTCATCATTCTTCTTTGGCTTCTTATGCTCCATAGTTATAGAAAGAAAAGCCCCTCCTCCACCAAACATCAATGAGAAAAACTCTTGGAATTGTTTATTTATCTTTTCTACTCCTGTCTTAAATTCTTTGTCTAGGGTTTCTTTTAATTCTTGAATTAATAAATGTAATGAATCTATACTTTTATTTAAATCATCTAATTCTCGAGCTAAGAAAACGTCTCTCTCCGCAGTGTCATCATATTCCTTCATTATATCGCTAGCATTGCCACTACCAGAATCTTCTAACTTTATCTTGATACGCTCTATCTTTCTTCTTATTTCTTCTTGAGTGCTTCTTATTATCTCACCTTCTACTTTCGTTTGAGCATATGAAATAACTTCTCTACCTATCAGAGCACCTCCCTCTGCTATCTCCATCTCGAAAGCGTTCTTAATAGAAGCTAACTTCTCCTCTTGAAAAGTCAAAGAGTGCATAGATGAAGTAATCTGATTCTTATCAGAAAGAAGCTGGTATAATATGCGTTCATTGTCTCTCAGTAAAGACTGAGACTCTCTCTCCTTATCCTTTAAATTATTTATATTTTCTATTATAGACTTTTCATCTTCCTTTATTTGATTAATCTGTGAAATTATATCTTCTCTCGTCTTTCCCATCTCTATATACTCAGAGTTCTCAGATAAAACAGGAAGATTCACTTGCTCTTTATTCTCACTATGCAAAAATTCAACCAATTTAGTTTTTATATTCTTTAAAATTTCTTTTACTCCTTCTATGTCTTCATGTAAAATAGCATTGTCTATTTTACTCTCAAGTTCAGAAACGAGAGACTTCCATTCTGACTCTTTTATTATGTGTTCTTTGACTTCTGGTATTTTTGCAAATTGTCTTTCTATACCTTCTATAATACCTTCTATGCGACCCAAAGAACGAGCTATATCATCTCTCTTGTTCCTCAAAATATAAAGTTCTGCTTCCTTTTCTTTAATTAACTTATTGTTTTCACTTTCTATAAAATCTGCGTTTTTTATTTGTTCTAATTCTCCGATTTTATGGTCAATACCTAAGGCCTTTTTATCCAATTCTTCTCTTAGACTAATCAATCTTTCGCCCTCGCTAGTTATGTATGTATATTCAGAAGAAAAATAAGTTTTATATAAACCTTGAAGATCGTCACGCATCTCGCGAGCTTTTTCTACCTTTTCTACTTGTTTCTTTAAGAAATTTAAATGTGGAGCTATCTCACGACGAAGAACCTGAACTTCTTTCATATTCAAAATTGTTTTGTCTAACTTCCTCTCAGACTCTTTGATCCTGAATTGATATATCTTCAATCCTAAAGCATC